>CAMAUF010000019.1 GCA_945861295.1 bacterium
AGCCCCAGGTCGGGTTCGGCGGCGGGATCCCGAGCCCGAGGAAGGAGAGCGTCGCCTCGACCAGGATAGCGCCGCCGACGGTGATCGTGGCCAGCACCATGATCGGCGCGAACAGATTCGGGAGGATGTGACGCAGCACAACACGGAAGGGCCCTGCGCCGATCGACCGTGCCGCCTCCACATACTGGCTCTCTTTGGTTGTCAGCACCGTGCCGCGCACCACGCGCGAACTCGATGGCGCGATGAAGATGATCAGGATCAAGACGATGTTGAACAGAGATGGGCTCGTGATCGAGACGAGGGAGAGCAGCAACACGAGCGGAGGGATCGCCATGATGCCGTCCATGAGGCGCTGAATGACCAAATCCCACCAGCTGCCGACGTAGCCGGTGAACAACCCGATCAGTGTGCCCGCAAGCAAGCCGAGGAAGGTCGCGTACAACCCAACCTGCAGCGACGGCCGCGACCCAGAAATGACGCGCGCGAAGACATCCCGGCCGAGCGAATCCGTGCCGAGGATATGGCTCGCGCTTGGGCTCTTCTCCTTGTTGAGGACATCCGGCTCGTTCGGGTCCGCGCCGCTGAACCCGGGGATGATCTCTGTACCGGCGATGGACAAGCCGGGGCCGAAGATGGCGCAAAACACCACGATAAAGAAGATGGCGAAGCCAAACGCGCCGAGCGGCCGTTTTCGGGCGTACGTCAGGCTTGCGCGAACGGGGTTGGGCCGTCGACGGAGCTGCCATTCTTCGATGGCGGGGAGGCCGGCCGCCGCGTTTTGCATGCGCACATCTCTCCTAAGAGTATCGGATCCGCGGGTCAATCCAAGCGTAGGAGATATCTACGATGAGGTTGACCAACACGACGGCCGTGCCGACAAACAGCGTATTGCCCATGATTTGCGTGTAGTCTCGGAAGTTGATCGAGGTAAAGATGAGATCGCCGATGCCCTTGATGCTGAAGACGCTTTCGACGACAACGGTGCCGCCGATGAGAAAAGCGAACTGGTTGCCAAAGACCGTAACGACGGGGATCAGCGAATTTCTGAGGACGTGCCGGCTGAGGATGACCCTTCCGGTGAGGCCCTTGGCTCGGGCGGTGCGGACGAAATCTTGCCGAAGCACTTCGAGCACGGTCGCGCGGGTCATGCGCATGGTGACTGCCGCCAACGAAACACCAAGCACTAGGCTGGGCAAGAGATACGCCTGAAGGTTGGCGATTGGGTGAGTGAAGATCGACGGTTGGGTTGCGGGCGGAGAGATCCCGAACCAAATGCCGCCGTAGACGACCACAAGGATCGCGAGAAAGAAGTTCGGCACCGCGAGACCCAACGTCGTAAACATTCGGCCTAAGAAGTCGAAGGCGCCGTCCTGCTTCACCGCCGAGACGACCCCGACCGGTATGGCGATCAGGAGGGACAAGATTGTCGAGAGCAAGACGAGTTCGAGGGTCTTGGGGAAGGTGTCCAGAATGCGCCCCGAGACCGAGCGGTCTTCAAAGATCAGGCTCTTGCCGAAATCGCCGCGGAAGACGCCCCCGACCCATTCGCCGAACTGTTTGAGGACGGGCTCGTCGAGGCCGAGCTGCTGGCGCTTTTCCTCAAGCTGGGCTGGGTTGACGCGACCTCCGGAGGCGAGCCGCGCGAGGAGCGTGTCCCCGGGCGCGGCTTGGATCATGAGAAACGAAATCAGGGCGACAAGCGAGATGATGACCGTCCCGAAGAGGAGCCGGCGGATGATGTACTGGGTCATCTTCAGCGGAACCTTATCTCCGGCGGACAGGCGTCCCCGGAATCTGTTTGGGGCCACGCGCAGGAGCCGCCTTTGCGGCGGCTCCTGCGCGTCCTCCTGAAATCGGACGAATCTAGCCGACCCAAACCTTTTCGTCGCCCTTGGCGCCCCAACCGATGTTGCCCCACGCGTGGATCGTGTCGACAACGTTGTGGTAGTTGGGCTTGCGGAGCGCCGTCTTGTAGGCGTTCCGGGTCCAGATCCGGTAGACCTTGTTCAGGTCGATGAGCATCGCCTGGCGAAGGAGGTCGCTGCGCTTGGTGGCGTCGAGTTCGCGCCGCTGGGCCTCGAGCAGCTTGTCCAGGTCGGGGTCGGCGACGCCGTAGATGTTGCCCGGCGCTTTGGAGTGCAGCACCTCGTAGGAGTAGCCGTCCGGGTCGAAAGCGGGGCCGCTGAACCAAGAGCCGAGGGCATCGTCATACCCACGGGTGAAGTGCGCCCCGATCCAGCCGATGGTCTCCATGCCGACGAATTCGACCTCGACCCCGAGGTTCTTCTTCCAGTCCTGGTGGATGAGCAGGTGAAGGTCCTGCCCCGGGCCCGGGACGGAGGAGTAGTTGTACTTGATCTTGAGCGGCTTCGCGGCCGAGTAGCCAGCGGCCGCGTAGAGCTTCTTCGCCTCGGCGACGTCGGTGTGGTGGAAACTGCCGAGCTCGCTCTCCTCCCAGGGCCACTCGCGGAAGGCGCCCTTGCTGTCCTTGAAGTACGACCAGTCCTGGGAGTATCCAGGGCCTGAAAGCCCGTCGAAGATGCCCTCGTGGATCGCCTTGCGGTCGATGGCGAGCGAGAGAGCCTGACGCAGGCGCTCGTCTTTCCAGGTCGCCTTTTCGACGTGCATGCTGATGTAGTTCTGCGCGCCGGGAGGCGGCGAGGTCACCTGGCCGATGAGGTCCGGCGTCTCCTTGAGCAGGTCCCGGAAGTTGTTCACGTCCAGGCCCCAGAGCGTGTCCAGTTCGCCCGAACGGAAGGCCGCAATCCGGCCCGCGTCGTTGCCGATGAAGTTGCGGGACTCGATGTTGTCCAGGAACGGCAGTTGCGCGCCGTTCCACTTGCGGAAGTAGTCCGGGTTTTTCTTGGCCTTCCAAGCTCCGTTCGGCTCCCAGCTCTCCAGGATGAAGGGGCCGGTGCCGACCGCGGTGGACTTAAACTTGTCCGTCTCCGCGAGCTCTCGGGGAGCGACGACGTGGACGGGCACCATCATGTTGTTGAGCAGGTAGGCGGCCGGTTCCTTCATCTTGAACGTGACGGTGTTGGCGTCCGGCGCGCTGAAGGAGGCGACCTGTTGGTAGGTGCCGGCCTGGAACGAGGTCTTCTCCTTGAGGAGCGTGTAGCCGTAGACGGCGTCCTCGGCGGTGAAGGCGCGCCCGTTCGTCGGCGCGACGTTCTGCCACTTGATGCCCTTATGCAGCTTGAAGATGTAGGTGAGCGGGTCCGGCTGCTCCCAGCTCTCGGCGAGGTCGCCCTCGGCGTTGAGCTTGTGCGCGTCGTCCTTGTCGCTCATGGGGAAGGTGACGAGGCCGTTGTAGTGATGGCCGGCGAAGCTCGACATGATCGAAGCGCCAGGGTCGGTTAGCGCCCAGTTGCCGGGGTCGAAGCCGGCAAAGGTGAACTTGCCGCCCGCCTTTGGCTTGTCGGAATTCGGGACGTTCTTGAGCTTGCTCCAGTGGAACTGATCGCGCAGCTCTTCAGTGGTTTTGCCAACGGTCTGGTGGCCGTCGGGCACGCCGGCGCCGCCGCCGCTGCTCGTCGAGCCGCCGCTCGCGGGTTCGTCGTCATCGCCGCAGCCGACTAGGCCTAGCGCGGCCGCGCCTATGCCTGCCGCCCCAGCGCTGGCGATGAACCTGCGCCGGCTGGCTCGGTTGTGTTGCCACTTGTTCCAATATTCCGACATCTGCGTTCGCCCTCCCTGGCGGGTTCGGCCGCTTGGCGTCCCATCGAAGCGGCCACAACTCGCATCGACGAAAGTAATGAGCCTGGGCCGAACCATCTCCTTCGCGGGAGCATACTCGCCCCCAGGGGGCGAGGCAAGAGGCTGTGGGCTCTCTGCCATCGTCCAGGACGATGAAACGAGGCTCTCAACGTATGGACGTATGTTCGATCGCGATGAGTGCTTGTGGACGGCGGCCGCTTGGCGCGGCTTGCGAGCGGCGCGCACGGTCGTGGCCCAGCTTCCTTTCGCGCCGGAAGTCGCCAGCCACACGACCGGCCATCGGGGCGGCGACGGCGGTTTGACCTTCGCTAGCCTATGGGACGGAGCTATAAACCGGTGTCCGGGCCGATGAGCGCCCAGGGCCTCCGCGGATAGGAGCCTTGCCTAATACCGCTCGGCAAGCAGCCGAACTTCCTCCTCAAGCGTCAGGCCGGCCAGGGCCGCTGACTCCATCCGCTTGACGGCGATGTAGGCGCGAGCGCGTTCCGGGCCGAGCGAGGCCATGAGCACAGAGTCGGCGGCGAGGTGGTCGAGCGCGTCACCGAGCGTCGCCGGGAGCGGTTCGATCCCTCGGGCGCGGCGT
Source organism: bacterium (assembly GCA_945861295.1). Classification (GTDB taxonomy): domain Bacteria; phylum Chloroflexota; class Dehalococcoidia; order Tepidiformales; family Tepidiformaceae; genus CAMAUF01. The sequence continues at coordinate 4,304 of CAMAUF010000019.1, forward strand.
TCATCCTTCGCGAGAAGGCCCGGGTCGACCGTGATTTCAGCCGGCGGCTCTAGCCCACGGCGCACGCCGTCCAGGCCAGCCGCGATCATCGCCCCCAGCGCAAGGTAGGGGTTGGCCGAGGCATCGGACATCTTCAGTTCCAGGCGCGCGTCGTTGCCCACGCCGCCCGCCACGCGGACCGCAGCCTCGCGGTTATCGCGGCCCCAAACGCGATAAGCGCCGGCCCAGAAGTGCGGAGCGAGTCGGCGGTACGAATTGCACGTCGGGACGGTGACCGCGGCCAAGCCCGGAAGATGGTCCATCAGGCCGGCCAGAAACGCGCGGCTGGTCGGCGAGAGCCCGGTCGCTTGGGCGGCGTCGCCCATCGCGTTGGCGCCATCGCGCCAGAGCGAAATATTGAGATGACAGCCGGAACCGGCCGCGCCCTCGATCACTTTCGGCAGAAAGCTGGCGACATAGCCATGGCTGGGGGCGATAGCGCGGACGGCTTCGCGATAGATGACCTGGCGGTCGGCGGCGGCGAGCGGCTCGGCGTGGCGGACCGTGAGTTCGATTTGGCCGGGCGCCGACTCGGGGTAACACCACTCCGTTTCGAGTCCCAGCGATTCCAGCGCGCCTGTGAGTTCGTCGATGAAGGGACGGTGGGCGTTGAGGGCGCCGGTCGCGGCATAGGCAGTGCTGTCCGCCGGTGCGTACCCGCCGGCAGTCTTGCGGAGCAGGAAGAACTCGTTCTCGAACGCCGCCCGCGCCGTGAACCCGGCCTCGGCCAGCGCGCGAACTTGTGAGCGGAGGTATTCGCGCGGGCAATGGGCCCAGGGCGCGCCATCGAGCCGCATATCGCCCAGGACGTGGGCGTGCGTGGGCGCCCAAGGAAGGACCGCGAGCGTCTCCCAGTCCGGAACGAGGCGCGCTTCGCCGACGGGCGACAGGCCGCTGTCCGGCGCGACGCTGTCGAACATCACCGGCAGGGCCTGTTGCGCGAGGGTGATGCCGACGCCGTCGGGGAGGCCGCGGTCGAGGAGTCGCCGGTGCGCCGCCTTGGCACGGATGACGTTGGCGTTGTCGCACCAAAGTATCCGCACCCATTGCACGCCAGCCTGATCGAGGACGTGGAGCGAGCCTGCCATTCCTCCATGATTGCATGCTGGGAGGTGTGGATCCTGGGGCGGGCTTTGGGGCGCGCAGGCACGGACACTCCCTACCGGTCGTGGTACCGATGAGCGCGCCCCCGACGGTGGGCGATTTGCGCGCTACAATGACGGGCACCCTTTCGCCGGAGCCCACCCACATGACTGAGCTTGGCCGCCTCCTCACCGCCATGGTCACCCCGTATACGCCTGATGGCGCAGTCGATTACGCCCACGCCCGCCGGCTGGCGGCGCACCTCGTCAAGCGCGGCAACGACGGCGTCGTCGTCACCGGGACGACGGGCGAATCGCCGCTCCTTTCCGATGACGAAAAGGCGGGACTCTGGGAATCCGTGAAACAGGAGCTCGGCGCGGGCGGCACGGTCATCGCCGGAGCGGGCACGAACGACACGCGCCATTCCGTCGCGCTGGCCAAGCGGGCCGAGCGGGCGGGCGCCGACGGTATCCTCGCCGTCGTGCCGTACTACCTTCGCCCGCCGCAAGAAGGCATCTTTCGCCACTTCAAGGCGATCGCCGAGAGCACCAGTCTTCCGGTCATTATCTATAACGTGCCGAGCCGGACGGGCGTCAACATGACCGTCGAGACGACGCTGCGTTGCGCCGAAATCCCCAACATCGTCGGCAACAAGGAAGCCAACGGCGACCTCGCCAGCAGCGCCGCGGTGATCGAAGGCGCGCCCGGCTTCAAGGTCTGGAGCGGGAACGACAACGACAACTTCCACCTCTACACGATGGGCGGTTGGGGGGCGATCAGCGTCACCGCGCACATCGTCGCGGGCGAACAGCGCAGGATGCTCGATGCCGTCCTAGCAGGCCGGGTGCCGGAAGCGGCGGCGATGCACCGCAAGCTCTGTCCGGTGACGGATGTCTGTTTCCGGCACGGCAGCCCCGGCACGATCCGCGCGATCCTGCGGCGCTTCGGCTTCGTCATCGGCGAGCCGCGTCTGCCTGTGGTCGAACCGTCCGCGGCGGCGATCGATGCCCTGATTGCGGACCTGCGCGGCGCCGCGCTCGATGTGATGCAATGAGCGATCCCGCGCCGGCCGATGACGGGCGCCCCTGGCGGGCGGTGTGGCGCGGCGATGGGCCGGACCTCAAGGCCGCCGCGGACGCCATCGTCGCCGCCGGGATCGAGGTGCGGATCGCGGGCGACGGCCGTTCGCTCCACGGCCAGGCCCGGCTACTGGTCGCGGAAGCGGATCTCGTGCGGGCCAGGGCGGCCATCCCGCCGCGCACCAACAGTGGCTCTGGGATCAAGCGGCTCCTTCGCATGCTGTTCCCGTTCGGTCCGGCAAGGATGTGACGGCATTTGCCTGGGAGCCCGTCTGGAGTGGCGAAGGCGAAGCGGAGGCCGAAATCGTCGCTGGCCGTCTTCGCGCCGACCGCGTCCGCACACGGGTCGTGCCCGGGCCCGGACGGCTGCCCTCGTCCTACGGCTCGACTGTCAGCAATCAGACCTGGATCGTGGTCGCGCACGCTTCGCAAGCGCGTGCGGCGCGTGCGATCCTCGAACGCCGCGACAGGCGCGGCGTCGTACATCCGGAGGATTTCGCCAATCCGGTGGCGGCGAACTGGCGGCAGATGAAAAGCGCCGCGCCCTGGATCCTTGCGGCGGTCTTGGTGGCCGTCACGATCGCGCTGCTCAGGCAGCTCTGACGACGTCTGGCGCGCGAGTGTTCAGCGGATAGGGGCGACGCCGCTGGCGGGTTCCGGAATAAGGTCGCCCGTGATCAAGCATGACTCCATCCAGGCGGCCATCGCCTCATCGAGGCTCGTGAGCGCCTCAAGGGGCGTGTCGGCGGTCGTATAGCAGCCTGGGAACTCCGCGATCTGGCCCATGTACCCGTCCTTGGGGTCTCCGTACACGACTCGATGATATGGCATGTTCATCCGGCGTTGAACTTCAGACGCGCATTCTTGGTCAGCCATCGAAGGGGTCCTCCGCGAGGTTCAAGACGAGCCGGACGTACGCAATATTCACGGCACTAACCGGGCACGGCCGCCGATTGGGCCGCGATCTGCTGCTCAACGCCCATTTGCATCATCTGCATGTGTTGGGCGGTCACGTTCATTTGCGACATCATGTAGTTCATCTCGTAGAACATGGCGGATGCGTCGTCGCGGCCCTTCTGATAGGCCGCGAGGGCATCGTCGAGCGGTTCCTTTCCTGTCCAGGCCGAGTCGAGGGCCTTGGCCAGCGCTGCGGCGTCGCGAAAAGCGTCGTTAATCCCTTGTCCCATAATCGGGTCCTTGAGGTAGCCCGCGTCGCCGACGAGCGCCCAGCCCGGCCCGAACGGCTTGCGGTAGAAGTTCGGCAGTTGGTTCGCCCCCATCCAGCGTTCGACCCGGGTCGACTCCGCGAAACGCTCGGTCATGCCAGGGATTTGGGCGTACGTTTCCCGGAAAAAGCCTTCGATATCGGACCGGAAACGCTCGAACAGTTCGGTTTTAGCTTCGATGCCGAGGCAGACCTGACCGTAGTTTGACGGGAAGACGAAGGCGGCGCGATCGGGCAGGAAGTCGATGCTGATCCCGGCCTGCGGGAAGCCCGTGAAGTAGCTGTAGTAGCCGCAGGTCACCGCGGGCCGCTCCTTGTACTTCTCCGCGCCGACTTGGCGCGCCACGAACGAGTTGCGGCCATCGGCGCCGATCACGATCTTTGCTCGCTCGGCGACGGTTTCGCCGTCCGCCCCATGGCCTTCGATGCCGATAACGGCGCCATCGGCATCGCGCAAGAGCTGCATGACGGAGAACTCTTCGCGGACTTCGGCGCCAGCTTCGCGGGCCGCATCGACCAAGAGCGTGTCGAGGACGGTCCGGCGGGGCGCCATGCTCGGGCCCATGAGTTCGTGCGGGGCCCGGAACTCCCCGCCGCCCGCGCGCATAACAGTTTCCCAGATTTCAGGCGTTCCGGCCGCCTTGAGCTTGTCATAAATGCCCCACTCTTTGAGGTGAGGGATCGCCTCGCCCGTGAGCGCGGCTGTCGAAAGCATGTCGCTCGGGAAGCTGGCCCGGTCGACGACCAAGACCTTGTGGCCCGCCTTCGCGAGCAACATGCCGAGCGGTGAACCGGCGCAACGCGCCCCGACGATGATGGCGTCGTACATGAAAGCCTCCAGCGAGAATGGGCGGCCACGCCCGCCCCGGTCGTGCCCGTGATTCTACGGTCGGTCGATCGTCCTGTCTGTGAATTGGGTCACAGTTGTGGCTTCGGATGTCCGTCACCGTCGCTGACCGTCACGCCCTGCCACTTGGAAAGCCGGGTATCTCGGGTTGTGGACGTCGATGGAGTGTGGTCACGGCGGGCCGGAAAGATGGTACATTACGTCTCAAATGCCCACCCAATACGCTGTTGTCGCGCAACTGAGCCATCGGGGCTTCCATAGCGCCCCCGCCGGCGCCGCCCCGCCGATGGTGACGCTCGAGAAAAAGGCATCTGGCGTTGGCCGCCTGATCTCCGTTGGCGTGGCTGGCGGCGACAACGCCCATTGGGTCAAAATCATGGTCGATGTTGGCGGGACCGCAGCCAGGCAGGTCATCGCCGCTGGGCCGCGAGGCGCAACCGGTTCGCGGGCCGTCTTTGCCGCGAGCGGCGCCGGGGCCTTGGCGAACGTTTCCATCCCGCTCGACATCGCCTTTTCGGACGGCTTCACGGTCTCGGTGATGGACAACGGATCCGGCGCCAGCCACGCTGAGTACTGGCGTGTCTACGAGTTGGCCTAGGAGGGTATGCGCTGATGACCTATACGAACGACGTGCATCACGGATATATCCACCGCCTGGAGGACGACCGGATCACGCTGATCGGCCCGGAGCGCCTCAGCGAACTCACCGCCGACCGCGACCTCGTTTCATGGTCGGCCAGCGAGCCGGCAATGCGGCACATCACGCTGACGCTGGCCCGGAAAGCCTTCGACTTGGAGGCCGGCGACTACAGGTCGCGCGACGGAGGTCTGCCCCAGGTGCTCGTCGGCCTCGCGTCCTGTAAGTCCCCTCTCTGGGAACTGGATGAGGCCGGCTGGAGCGATGCCGGCGATGGGGCTTGGACACTCTCGTTCGACCTCGTCGCCAGGCTGCGGGCCTGGCTCGGCGACCAGCGGCCCCCGGTTGGCACGGCCTTCCGCTTCGGGACCACGGAAGAAGACGTTTCCAACCTCGGCGCATCGGTCACCGTAGCCTGATGGTCGACGCCTTGGTCCTCTGGAGCGGAGTCGCGTTGTCCGTTGCCGGACTGGCCGTTGGCGCTGCGCCATCCCGCCTCGCGGCTTGCCTGGCGCCGGCGTTCTTTCGGTACACCCCCGATGACTCGCTCCCACCGGCTACGAACGAGACCATCGAGCGCCAACAACGTGAACGCTGGTTGAAAGAGAAGGGTGTCCCGATCAAGCGTGGACTCTGCGGCGCCCTCGTCGTCGTTGGCGCCCGCGTTCACTTCAGCTTCAACGGACGGAGCGCCCAGGCTTCCCAGGTCGTCCAGGCGAGCTTGTTCGCGCCGTCGCTGCGGCGGAGGCCGGCATCGCGGAAGGGCAGCAACGAACCGCTCCGGGCGTACACCGGATCGAACGGCACGGACCAGACAACGAGGGTGATCCCGGCGCGCACCGCTTCCGCGAGGGCCAGGCCAAGGTAGGCGTCCTGCTCGTCCTCGTTCCCGGTGCTCGCTTCGCCTTCGACAGGCGCCGATGAGGCGGCCGTGCCGGCGATGATCACCTCGCCATCGAACTGGTCTACGAGCGCCGCCCAGAACCCCGTCCGCAGTTCGGAGGCGGAGCGGAGGCCGGCCAGGTAGGGGTAGGTGGTCACGGCCAGTACGTCCATGCGCCCATCGAACGCCCGCAAGACCTCCCAGTGCGCCGGATGCGGGTCGCCGAGCTTCCCTTCGAGGTCGTCGAGCTGGAAGGTTGGGAAGACCTTCGTCGTTGGACTCGCCGCCTTCGCCACCGCGTACGCCTCGTTGTAGAGCGAGACGAACGCTTCGAATTGGGGCCGGTCGCGTTCGTAGAGCATATTGACCTCAACGCCGAGGGCCAGGTATTCCGGGCGGTAGGCTTTCGCGACATAGGCGGCGTAGTTCACGAAGGCCGCGCGGAGGCCAGGGTCGCCAAAGCCGGCGAAGGCATCGACCCCGGGCGGCGGCTCGGCGATGCGAGTACGGCTCACGGCCGGGTCAAGCGGGTCGATGGCGAAGAAGGTCTTGAGTGGCTTGTATTGATTGAGGAGGTCGGTTTCGAGCCTGGTCGTGGCTTCGGTCGCGGCCGAGAGCTTCGCCCCAGGGAGAAAGTCGGCCCACGGCGGCGGACGCTGGATGAGCACGGTGTCCGCGTACTGTGCCGCCGTGGCGACGACCGAGAGGTACGAGGCCTGGGTCCGTTCGCCGGGCAGAGCGGCGAGCCCGAGCCGTACGGCGCGCGGCTCGCCGCTGGGGCCGGCGCGCTGAATGACGGGGCCGGGCCATTGGCGCTCATCGGCGCACCCGCTCGCGAGCGCCAGAAGAGACGCCAACGCCAAGAGCAGTAGAAGCAGTAGAATAGAGAGCGGCGGGGAGAAACGGGGCCTTCGCGTGGCGATGCGCCGGATCTTCATGGCGGCGATTGCGCTCGGGCTGTTGGGTGGCCTCGGGGTTGCTGGCCTGCGCCTCATTTCCACGGAGAGTCCTCCTGTCGCGGCGACCACGCCACGCCCTTCCGCCACCGTGACGCCGGGCGATGGCCCAGACCTCGTGGCGGCGGCCTTCCTCCAAGCCTGGCGTGAGGGCGACTTGCCACGCGCATACCTCCTGCTCACGCCCGAAGCCCAACGTGCGTATCCGTACCGATCGTTCGCATCCGACTACGAAACCTTCGCGACCGAGTGGACCCTGACGGGCGTCCGCGCGACGGCCCCGGACGTCGTGGGCGCCGTCGCGACCGTGAAGGCGACTCTCTCGACAGCCTATTTCGGCGAGATTGAATACACCATCCGTCTGAACCTGGCGCAGACCGGAGCGAGCTGGGGCATCGCTTGGGATCGCACGGCGATCCACCCCGATATGGTCGAGGGACGCTTCTTCCGCAGCACGATCCAGCGGCCGAGCCGGGCCGCCATCCTCGACCGCAACGGCGAGCCACTCGCCCTCACGCGCGACGTCCGCATGCTCGGCCTCAACCGCTCGCTCGTGAACGACCGGCCCGGCCTGACGGCGGCGCTGGTCGCGTTCGGGTTCACGACCCAAGAAGTTGACGCCGCTTTCGCGGATCGGGCGGGCCCGACTCAGCGCGTGCCCGTCGGCCCCGTGCCAGATACAAAGGCGGAGCAGGCCTCGACGCTGCCGACGACCTTGCGCGGGGTGATCTTGTATTTCGAGAGTCAGAGGGTTCATCCACTCGGGCCGGCCGCCGCCCACGCCGTCGGCTATACCCGTGAGCTGACGGCCGAAGAGCTCGTCGCGCGCAAGGGCCAGGGCTTCCGCGCTGGCGACCGTATCGGCGCAACGGGCGTCGAGGCGGCCATGAACGCCACGCTCGCGGGCCAGGTCGGCTACGAGCTCCGCCTCGTCGAGCCCGACGGGGTCCGGACAGTCAAGGTGATCACGCGGCGCGACTTCGTCGCCGGCGCGCCCGTGACGACGACTTTGGACGCCCACGTGCTGCGGACGGCGCAAGCGCGGCTGGGGACGCGGGCAGGCGCCATCGTCGTCATCGACCCGCGGACGAACGCGATCCTCGCCCTGAATTCGTCGCCTTCGTTCGATCCGGACGCCTTCGAGCGCAACGAGGCTGAGAAGCTCGCCGCCATTACGCAAGCGCCGGGCGGACCGCTCGCCAACCGCGCGACCCACGGCCTCTACTCCGCTGGTTCGACCTTCAAGCTGATCACCGGCGCGGCCGGACTGCTCTATGGCGGCTACAAGACGACGGACGAAATCTACTGCGGGTCTAGCTGGGCGGGAGTGCTGCCGGCGCGGCGCAACTGGGAGGGCGCCCAAGGCCCGCTGACGATAGCGCTCGGGCTGATGCGCTCCTGCAACCCCGTGTTCTACGAAATCGGCCTCACGCTCTACGACACGGATAACGCGCTCTCGAAAACGGCGCGGCTCTTCGGCTTTGGCACGGCCAGCGGCGTCACCGCGCTCGCCGAGGAAGATGGCCTCGTGCCGGACGCCGCCTGGAAGAAGGAGACCACCCGCGAGCCCTGGTACCCCGGCGACGATGTCAACCTCGCGATCGGCCAGGGTGCGCTTTTGATCACGCCCTTGCAGCTCGCGAACGCCTACAGCGCTTTCATGGCTGGCGAACTGCGGACGCCCGTCCTGCTCGCGGGCGAAGTCGCGGCGTCCCGCGGCCTCATCCCCCTGACAGGGGCGCAGCGCGCCCACCTCCTCCTCGGGCTGCGCCTCGTCACGACCAAGGACGGGACGGCGCGGGCCGCCTTCGCCGACGCCGGCTACAACGACTTCGGCGGCAAGTCCGGGACCGCCGAGGATATCGGCCAGCAGCAGCACGTCCTCTTCGTCGCTTTTTCGCCCGCCAACGCCCCGCAGGCGCTGGCGGCGGTGGTGCTCGATGAGGGCCAATCGGGTTCGATCGAAGCGGGGCCTATCGCGCGCGACGTTGTCCTGGCCGCACTTGGCCGGTGACAAGGGGGCGGTCCAGCCGTTGCGTTTAAGGCCTGTCGATCCGAAGAATACCGGCTATGAAGATCCTTCGGCTTGGCAGCAGCGAGGATGCGCCCGGACGCCTACCTCCGGAGTTCATGCGCGAGCACCTCATCCAGCAAGGCCTCGAACGGGAACTTGGCGAACCAATCGAGATCGCCACGCAACGGGCCTGGCCCAATCAACGATTGCCCGAGATGGTCCGCCGATGGATGGACGAGGAAGAGCCGGACATGGTCACCATGCATGTCACGGGCTACT
>CAMAUF010000020.1 GCA_945861295.1 bacterium
CCAGTCGAGCCGTGTCCCCGGTGACCGCTGCGCCAATCGCGACGCTGGTTCGTGCGAATCCCGGTCGTTGGGTCTTGATTGCGGTGACTGAGTACGACGCTCAGGACGTCCCTGCCCGCGGGTATCTGATGGCATCGACCAGGTCGCGCCCACAGGTGAGTGCCAGGCTGAGAGCACTCGACCGGGCTTCCGCGCCCTCCGTGTTGTTAGTGCACACGGACCCATCCAGCCTGCCCCCGGCCTACCGTACCTCTGATGGAAATTGACATTGAGTTTCAGTGGCGCCGCGACCCAGCTCTCGTCGTTGTGACGTTCGCAAGGGGCGGGATCCGGACAGATGTCGCCGGGGTTGTCGCTCCGCTCTTTCCTCAATCGCTGATCCGTTCGGACCTCGCCGACGACCTCGTCGCCACAGCCTGCGCGACGCGGTCAGCGGAGGGGATGGTCATCGCCCCGGTCACCATCCACGGACACACGACGGCAACGCTGCGCATGCGGCCGCGATCGTCGCTCGTCGCCATCCGCGTCAGCCATGGCGGAGCGCGGACCGAGCTTCTCCTCGGACTGGACTTTCTGAGTCTCTTCGCCGAAACACGGCTGCGCTTCACGGGGGAGGTTGCGCACCTGACGCTCACCACCCGGTGACCTGGCAGAACGTGCCTTCGCTCCGCCCAATGGGCGACGCGCAACTCCCATTGCTGCCGCTACAATAGCCCTATGTCTCAGCGGATCGAGTACGCGACCACCAGCGACGGCTTCGTCATCGCCATGGCTACATCAGGGAACGGGCCGGTCCTGATCTCGCTGCCCGCCCCGCCCGATAATCACGTCGGTCTCGAATGGGCCGACCCGTCCCGGCGAGCGCACCTTGAGCTGATCGGCCGCCATCGCACGCTCATCCGTTTTGACAGTCGCGGGACTGGCCTTTCGGACCGCGAGATTACCTCCTTTACGGTCGAGGACCGGGTGGCCGACCTCGAGGCCGTTGTCGAGCGATCTGGCGCGCGGGAGTTTGCGCTCATGACCGGCGCCTTCGGTTGTCAGGTCGCCTTCGCCTACGCGGCCCACAACCCCGAACGCGTCAGGAGCCTCATCCTCGTCACGCCCTTCCTCTCAGGGCGAGAGTTCATGCCCCCCGACCAGCTGCCGATGTGGCGCGGGATGCTCAGGGCGAACTTCCGCTTCTTCACCGATGCCGTGGCCGCCGAGACGTTCGGCTGGGGGAATGAACGCGCCAAAGCCTACGGTGAATTTCTTCGCCAATGCGTGACCGCGGAAACCGCCGCCTTGATCTACGACGCCATGATGGCGGTGGAAAGCGCCGAAGACGCGTCCCTGGTCTCTTGTCCGACGCTCATCATCCAGCCGAGCGAAATGGGTATCGGCTCTCCCGCTTCGGGACGCCGGGTAGCTGCCCGCATCCCGCAATCCCAGGTGACCTTGCTGGAAGGCCGCCCGGTGGAGGGCGTCTCGCCCGGTATGCTCGAGGCCATCGGCGCCTTCTTCGGCGAAGAATGGGCGCCTGACGACCACGTCGATCCCGCGCCAGCCAGGCCCGAGCCACAGCTGCGCATCATCCTCTTCACAGATCTCGAAGGGCATTCCGCCGTGATGCAACGCCTCGGCGACGAGCGCGGCCGGGCGCTGTTGCGGGAGCACGAACAGATCACGCGGGAGGCGCTCGCGGCCAGCGGCGGCAGCGAAGTGAAGAGCCTCGGCGATGGCTTCATGGCGAGCTTCGGCTCCGCCCAGCGCGCGCTCGAATGCGCAGGGGCGATCCAACTCGCCGTCGAACGAGACGGTTCTGGGCTGAACGCGGCCGGGCTCCGGGTCCGCGTGGGCATTAACGCCGGGGAGCCGATCGCCGAAGACGGCGACCTCTTCGGGGCGAGCGTAATCGCCGCCGCCCGGATCGCCGCCCTCGCCGGCGGCGGACAAGTCTTCGTCGCGGATGTCGTCCGGCAGCTGGCCATGGGCAAGGGATTCCTCTTCTCCGATCGCGGCGCCCTCGCCCTCAAAGGCTTCGATGAGCCGGTCCGCGTGTGGGAGTTCGGCTGGCTCCAGCGCTGAACACCGCTCGTCCCACACGGCGGTCTCGATTTGCACTACGCTGACAGCACCACGCAGGAGGGATTTCTATGACATCCACACTCGTCCCTTGCCGGCCCTTCGGCCGCCCGGTCCCCAGAGGCCGGTAGAACGCGAAGGGTTAGCGCCGCCCGCCAGGCCACGACCTGGCTCAGCGAAGGAGCAGCGAAACCCCTTGGAACCGACACTCGCAGTTGTTACCGAACTCCACGCCGGCGGGTGTACCGTCCGCCCTCTGGACGGGTCACTGGCGCACGAGGCTGCCTATGGTCCCGCCGTCGCCGGCGAGGTCCGCATCCGGCCGAAGCAGCTTGTCGCTATCGACCACGGCCCGAGGGGGCCGGAGGTCGTCTGGCGCTGGATGCTTGGACGGGTCATCGCCATCGACGGCGCGACCGCTCAGGTCGCCCGGGCCGATGTCGCGCCGGAAGACATGACAGACGGCCCCCTTGAGGGGTCGTGGATGGAACTCGGCGCAGTCCGCGGCGACCACGTGACGCCTGGCAGCCTGGTCTACTTCTGCAGCGACGAGCGCACCCGGCGGGTCGCTGCCGTTGCGGGCGACGACGCCGCCGTCTCGCACGCCATCTCGGCCGGCGGCTGGTCCGATATCATCGCCCACGCGTATCGCACCGCCTAACCGGCGGTGTCCACAATCGGCGAGCCTCCGCACGGGGGCTCGCCCCAGCTTCGCGGGAGACCTCCTTGACTTCGCCCTTCGAAGGCCGGCTGATACGGCTGCGCGCGCGGGAACCCGAGGATGAGCCGCAGCTCTACCAATGGTTCAACGACCCAGAGGTGACCGAATGGCTCACCGTGCGGTATCCGGTCTCGCACCAGCAGGAGCGCGACTTCCTGGCCGCGAACGGGGCGCCGGGCTACCACAACGCCAATTTTGCGATCGTCACAAAAACCGAGGGCACGCTGATCGGCGGCATCGACCTCGGGCCCGTCCGTGCTGAAAGCCGCGAAGGGATGCTCGGGATCGCGATCGGCGACAAGGCGTACTGGGACGGTGGCTATGGCACCGACGCCATGCGGACGCTTTGCGGCTTCGGCTTCGACGAAATGAACCTGCACCGCATCCAACTCGAAGTCTTCGCTGGAAACGAACGGGCGATCCACGTCTACGAAAAGGTCGGTTTCCAGCGCGAAGGCCTCAAGCGGGATGGGATTTTCAAGCGAGGGCGCTATCACGACATCGTGGTCATGAGTTTGCTTGAAGGGGAGTTGCGCCCTGAGTAGGCGCTAGCGCGGCCCGGCCATCGCCATCCCCGTGCCGCGCTCAGCCGGCGGCGCCGACCGGCCCGATCACGCGAGCGACTTCGCGGAGGCGGGTCTCGGCCTCCGCGACGGTGCGCCGCACCACTTCCGCGGCGGGCAGAACTTCGTGGACCAAGCCGGCGGATTCGCCGGCCCAGTTGAGCAACGTCCCGGGCTCGCTGGTGTGGGCGCTCGTCCAGGCGGACGGCGGGATATGGGCGGCGATGTCTGCCCGGAGCGCATCCGGCCGGCCGAGCCACTCCTCTGTGAAGCTGTTGGCGAGCACGCGCCCGGCCACGCCCCGCGGCCACCTCATGCCGATGGCGATGTCGACGATCTCGTCCCAGACGGTGTGATCGCCGTCGCTAGCGACGATCTCACCCCGCACGAAATCGAGGTGCGCGGTGCCCGGGCCGCCGAACTCAGGGGTCGCCTTGAAGCGTGTGCCCATCACGACGCCCGCGGCGCCCATCGCCAGCGCCGCCGCCAGCCCGCGGCCGTTGGCGACGCCGCCTGCGATGACTACGGGCACCTCGCCAGCGATTTCGAGTACCTGGGCGGCAAAGCTCATCGTCCCACGGCGGCCGGTATGGCCCCCAGCCTCGTTGCCCTGGACGATAATCGCTGCTGGCCGCAGAGCAAGCACGGCGCGCGCGGAAGCGAAGTCCTGTACCTGGACCACCGCCGGGATGCCCGCGGCGTGGCACTTTTCGAGTGCCGGGATGACATCGCCAAACGAAAGCGTGATGACGGGCGGTCGAGCGGCGATCGCGATCTCGAGCAGCGCGCCGGCGAACGGCGCCCAATTGAACGTCGCGATGTTCACGGCCCACGGCCGCGAAGTCGCCTCCCGCATCGCGGCGAACTCGCGGGCAAGATCGTCTGGGGCGCGACCGAGGCTTCCCACTGTGCCGAGGCCGCCGGCGTTGGAGACGGCCGCCGCCAGCCTGGCGCCGCAATCCGAGGACATTCCAGCCTGGATGATCGGGTGCTCGATGCCGAAGCTTCGAGTGAGTTCGGTGGTAAGCATGCCAGGCCTCCCGGGACTTGGTGAATCGCAGTATAGGGGTGGCGCCGAGATCGCGCCCCTCCATGCCTGGCGGGGCGCGCGGTTGCGGGGGTCAGGCGGTTCGCGCCCACTCGATCGTGCGCGCGATTCCCTCGGAGAGCCCGACCTCGGGCCGCCAGTTGAGCTCGCGGCCAGCGAGGGCGCAATCAAGCCAGATGTTCCGCACGTCGCCGGCACGCGGCGGGCCGTGAACGGCAGCGGCCGCGCTCCCGGTCGCTGACTGCAACGCGGCGGCGATGGCGTTGACCGGCGTGCCCTGGCCCGTGCCGATGTTGATGGCGAGGCCATCCCCGGCCGCCAACGCGGCGAGGTTCGCGCGGGCGATGTCGCCCACATAGACGTAGTCCTTCATCTGCTCGCCGTCGCCATCGATGGTGACGGGACGCCCCTCCAGCATGAGGCCGGTGAAGATGGCGATGACGCCCGCTTCGCCGTTCGGGTCCTGGCGCGGGCCGTAGGCGTTGGCGTAGCGGAGGACGGTGGCGTTCAACCCCCGCTCGCGGGCGAAAAGGTCGATATAGAGCTCGCCCACGCGCTTGGAGTTGCCATAGTTGGAGAGCGGCCGGATTGGATGGCTTTCATCGACGGGAAGCCGCTCAGGGTCGCCGTACAGCGCCCCGCCCGTCGAGGCGTAGATCAGCTTGCGGACGCCGAACTCCACCGCGAGTTCGCAGATTCGCGCCGTCCCGCCGCCGTTCTGAGCGAGGTCGCGGACCGCGTCTGCGGTGCTGACCTTGACGCTCGCCTGAGCCGCATGGTGATTGACGACCTCAGGGCGTAGGGCCGCGAAGAGCGACCGTGCCTCCTCGGAGAGCATGTCGGCCACGTGGAGGGTCGCCCCTTGCGGGATGTTGCGGCCGTGGCCAGTGGAGAGATTGTCAAGGATGTGGACTTCGTGGCCAGCGGCCAGATAGGCCTCGGCCACGTGCGAACCGATGAAACCCGCGCCGCCGGTCACGAGGATCCGCATTACTGGTACCGCTCGGCGACGACGACATCCCGCGAGATATACTCTTGGCCCGTCGAATCCAGCTCGCCGCCGCACGTGATCAGCGTGATCCACTCGACACCGCCTGGGCGATCCTGGGGCCAGATGATATCGCCCATCGGGATCGTGTCGCGGTGGTAGCGTTTGTTGGAAACGACCCGGTACTTATATTCGAGTCCGTTCTCCATAGCGATCACGATGTCGTCCCCGGCCTTGCTTTGGGAGAGCTTCTGAAACGGCGCCGGCACGTTGTGGTAGTAGACGTGGGCTGAGAAGACGGCGTTGCCGTTCCAGCCGGGGCGGTCGTAAATGTAGTACCAACCAACAGCCCGATTCGTATCCTTGGGCGTATCCAGTTCGTCGCGCGAGTTGATCGCGAGGTCTTCGATGGGGGCGTCCACGCCAAGGCGCGGGAACTTGAAGCGTGCAACCGCGCCAGCGAAGGGAGTCGGCGTCGCGGTCGGGGTCGGCGAGGCAGTCGCGGTCGCGGTACGCGTCGGCGTGTTCGAAGACGTCGCCGTCGCCGTCTCGGAAGGAGCGGTTGTCGGGGTTAGCTCTGGGCTCGCTTTCTTGGCGCCGCCACAGGCGGCGGCCAGCGCGAGAGTGACGAGGCCGGCGGCGAAAACGGCCAGCGAGAGAAGTCGGGCTACCTTCATGCGTGCTCCTGATACTGAACCTGGGGTGGTCATCGAAGTCCCATGCGTCATTGGATACGTTCCGCCACGACAACGTCACGGTCGAGGTACTCGCCGGGGCCGCCGGGCCGCGATTCCTGAAACCGGCCGCCGCAGGTGATCAGCGTCACCCATTCAACGCCCTCTGGCTTGTCCTTGGGCCAAATGAGGTCGCCCATCGGGATCGTGGCGACCTCGTAACGCTTCCTGCGGATAACGCGGTACCGGTACTCTTCGCCGTTCTCCATGGTCACCACGATCTCGTCCTCCAGCGCAAGCCGCGCGAGGTTGTAGAACGGGCCGCGAATGTCCGGGTAATAATCGACGTGGGCGGAAAACACGGCGTTGCCGCGGAAGCCTGGCTTGTCATAGATGTTGTACCAGCCGGTCTTGAGCGGGTCCGCGGGCGTATCAAGCTCATTGGATGGGAGAAGTCCTATCGACTCAATCGACGAATCGACGTTGAACCTGGGGATCTTGAGGCGTGCGACCTTGCCATCGAAAGGCGTCGGCGTCGGCGCCGGCGTGGCCGTCAGCCCGTCGGCCGACGGGCTCGTCGAGGACGCGGCCGCCGGAGGAACCGTCGGTGTGCGCGTGGCCTCGATGTCGACGACCGGTTCGGAGTTCGCCGCCGAACTCGGCGAGTCGCCCAGGCGGAAGAGGCCCGCAACCAGGAGGGCCGCGCCGGCCATGAACGATACAACTGCGAGGACGCGGAGCGATTTCATTAGACTGCGGCGGCTCCTCCCGGCTTCCAGCACTTCCAGGGTAGAGGAAACCGCGCCTCGTGGGTGAAAGATGGCCTTACGAACGGATGGCCGCCTCAAGCCCGAGGGCGGTTGCCCTTCGAGCGCGACGCCCAAGGAAGGATCGCCGACGAGGCCGAGGGGCCGGGACGGCCTGCCGGGCGGCTGACCGCGCTCGCCTTATTGACGGAATTCTCCTACCTTATGTTTTCCCGGTCACGGGCGAGGCAGGCGACCTGGTGGCGAATATCGGCGCAACCCTCCGAGATGCCCGTGTCAAACGGGGACTGACCGTAGAGCAGGTCGCCCAGGAGACCCGGATTTCCAACCGATTCCTGCAGGCGCTTGAGGCGGAACAATTCGACGCGCTGCCGGCGCCCGTGTATGTACGGGGCTTTCTGCGGTCCTACGCCAACTTCCTTCGGTTAGACCCAGCCCCGCTTTTAGTCGAACTCGACCGCGTCCCAGCGATGCGCGAAGCCGTCTCGCGTCACGCGGAGCCGCCCCCCGGAGGCAGGGCCGCGCCCCAACGGCCGGCCGACCCGTTCGCCCGCGCTACGGCGCCGCGGACAGCGCGGGGCACCGTCGACGGACGGTCCTCGGGGTCGCCGGCGCTCCAGCCCCAGCCCGTGCCCGGGGCTGACCCGAGGTCGTATCCCGAGCCGCCGGAGGACGAGGCCTACCAGCCCGATGAATTCGAAGAGGCGCCCACGGACCCCGACGACCGCAACGGAGGCCGGTGGTTCATCATTTTCGGCGCCGGCCTCGTCGCCGTCCTCGTGGGGCTCGGGGCGGCCGTCTTCATGACGAACGACGACGGCAACCAAAGCCTGCTCGGAGCTACGGGCACAAGCACGGCAACGGGCACGGCCTCCGCAATCGCAAGCCCGTCGCCTACCAGCTCCGTCCCGCGGGCCACGCCAACCGCGCCGCTCACCTCCACGCCCAGTGGGACGCCTGACGGCTCCGCTACTCCAACGGCAACGGCCATGGGCGAGACACCGACAGCGGGCGCTACCGTTACCCAAGGGGCCCGCACCGCGACGCCTACGTTCGAGGCAGCGAACACGCCGACCCCGAGCAGCCCAACGCCGACTCCCACAAGTGCGCCGCCAACGCCAACGGCGACTTCGACGGTAACCCCGACGCGGACCGCCACGCGAACTCCCGGCATCCCACACCCGTCGGGCTACCAGGAGTGTCCCGTCGAAGGGGGCGGGACAAACTGCGGCGTTGCGCCCTTCCGCGTCATCTGCCCACCAGATGACGATTGGTTCCTCGACTACAATCGGGACTTCGTCCTGCCCAGCGGGTGGCGGGCCGTTGACGTACAGACGACGGGGCGGGCGCCCGATGCGTGTGGCTAGCCTCCGCTCTCGCGTGACGATGCCGTTGAAATCTGGGTGTCCCGTCGATGCGAGCGATAGACTTGCCGTATGACAGGTGAATTTGTGATGGATTTCGCAAATAGGGGATTGACACCCTGGTTCAGAAATTGGTAGGTTTCAGTGGTTGTGGTCCAGCCCCGATGCGAGCGCGCTCACACCGCGCGCCTTGCCCGAGGGATGAGTTCTGCGCGTCTGAACTGTGCCCTTCGCGAAGGGCCGCACGGGAAGCCCCCCGCCCGTACGGTCGCTTGATGCACAGGAGTTGAGGGGGCCCTCGCCGGAGCGGGTGGCTCTGGACACTCTCCCAATCCCGCGTTAACGAACGAATTAGCAGTCCCTGAGACTGTATGGAGGAATGTCCGTATGCCGGCTTTGCAGGAAGCTCCGCCCAAGCGTTGTCCGAAATGTCGCGGCTCGATAATTGTCGAGCGCGATTGGCATGGCACGTATGGGAGCTGCATCATGTGTGGATACGTCCACGAAGTGTTGACGAGTCCACCGGTCGATCTGGCGGCCGAAGAAGCCGCGCTTCCGCTACGCCAACGCCGGCGTCAGCCGTCCCACGGCAAGCTTCGCCTCTGATCGCGGAGCCCTTCACTCAAGCACGCTCGCGAACGCCCGGCCATGAACATGGCCGGGCGTTCGTCCTTTACGCGGGGTTGGGCGTTGGGAGTAAGATAGAGGCCGGGGGTTTGCCACCATGACCTACATTCGACTTTCGATCGCAAAGCCGCGCCGCGGCGAAGAAACCCGCACCTTGGAGCTGATGCAGCGGCTCTCCGAGATCGCCGCCACTCAACCGGGTTGCAGCGCCAGCTATGTCCTCCGGCCCCACGACGAAAGCGGCGAAATCGCTCGCATCGCTATCTATGAGAGCGAGCACGCCGCGGAGAGCGTCGCCAACACGCAGACCGTCCTCTCGCTGCGGTCGGAGTTGCACCTCGCGATCGAGGCGGGGCACACGGAACGGGCCTTCTTCAGTGTGTAACCTTGGACCCGATGGCGTTTTACCGAATGATTGCCTTCCGGTAACAGAGCCCCGCTTTGGGGAGGCCGCCGCCGAGCCGAAGGATCATGCAGAGGCTCACGCTGCGGCTGACCTGAGGGAGCGAGAAGTGCTGAAGCAAGAAGTGAACGTCGCCCAACCGCGAATTCCGAGCGGGGCAGGGGTTGACGGCCGGGCGGCCCGCCTCGCCGACCTCCGGCGCCGGATCGCCACGGGGGAATATCAGCCCGACCCGCGCGCTATCGCGCATGCCATCCTTCGCCGCGGGTTATAGAGGGTGGGCGGCCCCAGAGGCCGTTTCGGCTCCCATCCCGCTGATTAGCGGCCCCGGAAAGCCGGGTCTGTCCGGTCGATCCAACAGTCCGCGAAACGATGCTGGTAGCCGTCGGTCGCGTCTGTGGGAAAGCCCTTGACGTAGGACTGCTGGACGACGACGACGCGTTCGCTGACGAAGTTGACGGCGGCGTTCAGCTGCAAGAGTCGCCGCTGCGCGGCCAGGCCGATCTCCCGCCGCCGTCCTTCGTCGAGCTCTTGGCGCTGGGCCGTGATCATCGCGTCGAGGTCGGCGTCTCGCAGTGCGAAGCTGTTTTTCGAGCCATCGCTGTGGAAGTACGGGTAGAGCCAATCGTCGAGGTCGACCCAGCCCGAGTCTGGCCCAGCGGCCCACGGCGCCGACCCGCCCAGGAGCCGGGAGACGAGTTCGCCCACGGGCAAGGGGTGGATGCTGACATTCAGCCCCAGCGCCTCCTTGAGGTTGCGTTGGATGAGCGAGCCCATGCCGAGGGTGGTCTCGGCCTCATCAACGACGAAGAGCGGGCTGTCCGGCGGCACGCCCGTTTTCGTGCCATCGGCGAGGACGTATTTCTGTTCGGACGCGTACGCATCAAGCAGGGCACGCGCCTCGCGGATGTCGGCGGCCCGGCCGTCGGGGCCGGTCCGGTAACCGGCGAGTTGGCTCAGTTCGGACTGGGGAAGGGCCCAGCGCGTGAGCGGCCAGCTCACCCAGGGATTCGATTCCCCCGAACCCGCGAAGAATGTGTTGATCATCTCCTGTCGATTCACCGCGATTGCCAACGCCGCCCGGAATCGCGGGTCGTTGTAGGGCTGCTGCGGCGTGAAGAACCGCATCCCGAAGAAGAGGCCTTGCCCAAACGTGGTCGTCTGGAGGGAGGGGATGGCCGCCGTCAATTGGTCGGCCTGCGGGCGGCCAAGGATGGCCACGTCTAGCTCCTTCTTGCGCAGGGCGGCCTCCACGACCCTCGGGTCGCGCGGCTGCGTCACGGTCACGCCCTGCAGGTAGGGCCGGCCGTTACCGCCGTGCCAAGCCGGATTGCGGGCGACGCTGGCGAAGCGGCCCTCCTCCCACTCCACCCATTGGAAGGGGCCGCTGCCGGCTTGGGTGTCGAGGTCGATCGTGCGTCCGCCGGCTTCGAGTTCGGGGGCGACGATGAAGGCGTTGGCCCCAGCGAGTGCGCCGACCATGTTCGCGTGCGGCGCCTTGAGCCTGATCGCGAGATGCAACGGGTCGAGCGCTTCGACCTTGTCAATGGCGGCCCATTGTGCTCTCCGGACGAAGCTCCGATCGCCGTTGATTTGCCGTTCCAGCGAGTATTTCACGTCCTCGGCGGTCACCGCCCGTCCAAAGAGCGGCTCTCGCTGATGCCAGCGAGCATTACCACGCAACGTGAGGACGAAGGTGAGTGGGTCGGGCGTCTCCGGCATCGCGACGGCGAGGTCGGGGACGATCGTGCCGCTGGTTTGGCTGGAGTACGTGAGCAGCCGGCTGAAGACGAACGCCTGGTGTCCGAAGAAGGCGCCCGCCTGGGTCTTGTGCGGGTCATAGACGCCGTCGCTCGTGACGAAGCCGGTCAGGCGGAGTGTTTCGCCGGGGGTTGGCTCGACGGCACGGACGAGCTGGGTCGGTCGCGCCGTGGCGGTCGGCGATGCTTGCGGGCGCCCGGCCAAGGATGGCGTGGCGGGGGGACGCGCCGGGGCAGCGCCTCCACACGCCGCGACGGGCGTGACCAAGGCAGCGCCCGCGATGGCCAGGAAACGGCGGCGGGAGAGCCGCTTCCCCGTGGCTCGCCCGGAGTTCATGCTCTCCCCATACTATGGCCGCCAGCGGTTACGAACCGGCAAGGCGAGCGGGAGGCGAACTATGGCGGCACGATTTTCCCCAGCGGAGGTCGCGCAGGCGCTGATCGAGCTGCCGGGATGGACCGCGGACGGTGACGCGATCGTCCGCACGCTGAAGTTCGCCGACCACATCGCGGCGGTCGGCTTCGTCGTCAAGGTCGCCATGGCGGCGGAAGTCATGGACCACCATCCAGATTTGCGCCTCGTCTACGACACCGTCGCGATCCGCTTGAACAGCCATGACGCCGGCGGCGTGACCGATCGCGACGTCCGCCTGGCACGGCGCATCGACCAGCTTGCCTAGCGCGAAAGTCCCGGCGAGGCCAGGCTCGCGTTACGAGACACGAAAGGAGGGACGACCATGGTTGAGAAACGGCTGCGAGTACCGCCCGAGTTGGCGGTCCGCGTCCCAGCGCACACGATGCGCGAGACGACGGAAAAGATCTTCGAGGCGCTTGGCATGCCCGAGGAGCACGCCCGGCAGGCGGCCCAGGTGCTGATCTGGGCGGACCTGCGCGGCATCGAATCGCACGGTGTCAGCAATATGATGCCCTTCTATGTCCGCGGCCTTCAGGAGGGCGGGATCAATCCGCGACCGGCGCCCCAGATCACGCGGGAACGGGCCGGCACGGCGACGATCGACGACGACCGCGGCCTCGGCCTCGCCACCGGCCCGGCGGCGATGCGGCTCGCGATCGAGAAAGCCAAAACCTGCGGCATCGGCTGCGTCAGCGTGCTCAACAGCCGGCACTTCGGCGCGGCCGGCTACCACGCCGCGATGGCGCTCGAACACGACATGATCGGCCTCTCGATGACGGTTGGCGGGTGGCAGGTGCTGCCCACCTTCGGAGCGAAGCCGATGGTCGGCCTCAATCCGATCGGTGTAGCCGTGCCCTCGCGTTCGCAAGCGCCGTTCATCTTCGACGCCTCGATGAGTTCCGTCGCGGGCAACAAGATCCGGCTCGCCCAACGCCTCGGCGCAGAGGTCGGCCCTGGCTGGGTCGCCGAGGCGGATGGCACGCCGGTGATGTCGCTGGCCGCCGTACCGAGCGAGTTCCACATGCTCCCCGTCGGCGCGACACGGGAGATCGGCTCGCACAAGGGCTATAGCCTGGCGATGATGGTCGAGTTTCTGACGGCCTTCCTCTCCGGCGCGGGCGCCCGGCTCGGCCCAGGCGCCAACGTCTCGCATCACTTTCTCGCCTACTCGGTCGACGCCTTCACCGATATCGAGCCTTTCAAGGATGAGGTCGACAAGTACCTCGCCGCGATCCGAACGACGCCGACGGCGCCCGGCCACGACCGCGTCATCTACGCCGGGGTCGAGATGCAGGAGAACCTCGAGGAGCGCTCCCGCACCGGCATCCCCTACCACCGGGATGTCGTCGAGTACTTCAAGACGACCGCCACCGGGCTCGGGATCGCCCACCGCCTGTAACCTTGGAAACTGAGTAAGGAGAGCACCATGCTCGCAGCCGTCACAACCGACACGAAGTACGAACCCGTCCCGCTCTGGGCCAAGGTGCCGCACGGACTCTGGCTCCGCGAAGCGACGTCCGTCGCCGTCGATTCGGAGGACCGCGTCTACGTCTTCAACCGCGGCAACATGCCCGTCCTCGTCTTCGATCGGGACGGCAACATCGTCCACATGTGGGGCAACGAAACGCCCTGGGCGGGCGTGACCGATTTCGTCGACCCCTACGGCAACCCGATGAAGATCTGGAAGGGCTGCCAATATACCTGGGCGCACTCCGTCCGGGCCGATAGCGAGGACGCCATCTGGCTCGTCGATACGGCCGCCCACCGCCTCTACAAGACCGATACCGCCGGGAAGCGGACAA
>CAMAUF010000021.1 GCA_945861295.1 bacterium
CCAGCCTCGGCCACCACCGCTTCGCCCTCGAAGACCTGCGGGGCTCGCTGGATGCATTTCGCCAGGCCCTGATCGAGAACCCGCGCGACGACGCCAGCCGCCACGACTACGAGGTCGTCCTCCGCATCCTCTTCCCGCCGCCGCCGCCCGAGCCGGACGAGGGCGCGCCGGGAGGGGACCCGAGCGCGACCCCCGAGCCGGGTGGCACGCCAGAACCGGGGGCCCCCGGCGGCACGCCCGAGCCCGGCCAGACGCCTGGCAGCGGAAATGGCGAACCGGGCCAAGGCACCCCTGAGGCAGGCCAGACGCCTGGGGCGGGCGGCGCGCAGCCTGGCGCCGGTCAGGGGCAAGGCCAGGGCAGCGGCGAACCCAACCGGCCCCAATCGCCCGACCAGGCCGAAGATCAGATCGCCGCGCTCGACCGTCAGATCTCGACGCTTCTCGAGGAGAGCGGGGACGAGCCCACGGCCGAAGAAGCGTTCGCCATCCTCAAGCTCCTTGAAGAACGGGCGCGGATAGCGGCGTTGCGCGATTCGTTCGGCGGGGCGAGCAACCCCAACGACCGCTGACGGCGTGGGTGGCGAAGCTGGTTTCGAGTGCGCACCGTAACGCCCGCCATCCGCTCCGCCTAATCCGGCGGCCACGGAATGCCCCAGGTTCTTGCAAATCGACTTGGCTGTGAGATCCGCCAGTTCGGCGTGTCGCGGGACCGATTGAGAAACCCTGGTCTGAGGGTTCCGCCATTGGGAGTGACGTGCTCCTTCACGGGCGAGGACGCAGCCGTGCGCAACGAGATGCCGAACCAGGTCGCCACGTTTCATCCGACGCTGACAAGCGTGGCGATCGCCCGGCCTGTCGCGCTCTCTGCCGCTTCGGCGCGCTGCCACTCCAAGACGAAAGCGATGCTGCTCTCCAAGTCCTCGCGTGCTTCCTCAGCCGAGCGCCCTTGGCCAATAGCGGGCGGGACTTCGGGTGAGGTGGCGACCCACCATCCGTCATCTCCGGGCTCAATGTAGGCGGTGAAGTGATTCCGCATAGGCAGAGCTTACCACGGAGCGCGTGACGAGTGATTCTTCGTTCGGCCCTCCCCGTTGGGCCGCGCGCCGTATCCCGGCCGGCGCGTATAGTCTTGCGGATGCGCGCAGTGTTTGTAATGGTGAAGACGAGCCCCGGCCACGGGACCGCCGTGGCCAACCGGATCGCCGAGATCGACGCCTTTTCCGAGGCGTACAGCATCACGGGCCAGTATGACCTCCTCGCCAAGTTCTACATCGAGGACATCGACCAGGTCGCCCGGTTCATCGAACGAGAGGTCCACGCCATCCCTCACATCGTCGAAACGTTCACGATCCTCACCTTTGAGGCGTTTGGCAGCGGATGAGCGTGCGCACGCCGGTGCACGAGGCGGGCGGCGACGGCTACGCTGTGGCCATGGACACGGCCCCGAGCGCGGCGGAGATCCTCGGCCAATTCTCTTTCGACCCCTTGTGGCTGGTACTCCTTGTGGGCTGTGCGCTGGCCTATGCAACCGCCTTTCGCCGCAGCCGGATGAGTGGCCGGCAGCCGCACTCCACGTTCCGGCTGGCCGCGTTCATGGCCGGGCTCGGCGTTGCCAGCGCCGCCGTGCTCTCGCCCGTGGAGCATTACGGCAACCAGTTGCTGTGGGTGGATTTCCTCGGCTTCCTGCTGCTGACTATGCTGGCCGCCCCGTTGCTCGTGCTCGGCGCGCCGCTGACGCTCGCGTTTCGGGTCAGCGGCGAGACGGGCCGCCGCCGTCTCCGGCGCTTCTACCGCTCGCGGCCGATGGCGATGCTCACCTTTCCCGTGGCGGCATGGCTGCTCTTCGCCATCGTGACCTACGCTTGGCAGTTCACCCAACTGACGACCATCGCCTCACGGACACCCTGGGTCCGTGACATTCAACTGCTGTCGCTCCTGACGGTGGCTATCCTCTTCTGGATGCCGGCCCTCTGTTCGGACCCCATGCGCTGGCGGATGGCCCACCCGCTGCGGGCGTTCTACGTTACTGTCGAAATGGTCCACAAGGGTCTCTTCGGGGGCATGTTCCTCAGCGCCGCCACGCCGTTCCACGAGGAGTTTGCGGCCAACGCCCCCGCCTGGGCGCCTGACGCGATCACTGACCAACGGCTCGGCATCCTCATCCTCTGGATCGGTGGCAACGCTTTCTTCCTGGTCGCGTTGGCCGGGATCGTGCTCGCCTGGGTCGCGTTCGAGCGCCGCCACCAGCACCGGACGGACTGGCATCTCGACCTCGCCCGGGCGGCTGATCGGCGGAGACAGGCCGCTCTGGCAAAGGTTTTCGAGCGCCGCTGAGGCAGCTCGTGTTAACCCGAGGCCGCGAAACTCGTTCTTCCCTCCGTGACGAACCCCCAAGGGCCAGCTCTCGGCAGCCGCATCATCGTGACCGGCAACTCAAGCACGGGTAAATCGACGCTTGCCGCCCAGCTCGCCGAAGCGCTCGGCCTTGCCATGGTCGAACTCGACGCGCTCTTCTGGCGCCCGAACTGGCAAGACCCGGACCCGGAGGAGTTCCGCGCGGCTGTCCGCCAGGCCCTCGCCGAAGCGGATCGGGGCTGGGTCGTGGCTGGGAACTACAGCGCGCGGACGGCCGACATCACTTGGGCGGCAGCCGACACGGTTGTCTGGCTCGATTTGCCCCTGCGCGTCAGCATCCCGCGGATCTTGAAGCGAAGCTGGACGCGTTCGCGTTCGCAGGAGTTGCTCTGGGGGACGAACTACGAGCGCTTTTGGCCCCATCTCAAGCTCTGGTCGACGAAGGAGTCGCTCGTCGCCTTCACGCTCCGGCATCATCGCGCGAAAGCCGCGAAATGGAGGGAGCTGATGGAGGAGGAGCTGGCGCACCTCGCCTGGTTCCGCTTCCGTTCGCAGAAACAGGTCGACACCTTTCTCAGGGACGTACGAGCATCCCGCGCGGTCGCCACGCGGTCGTAAATTGGCACGGCAAGCGCACGCAATGCGGCCCCAAGGCAGCCCTGAGGCTGCTACCATGGCGAGGGAGTAGCAATGGAACGCGCCACCGTCAACAGCCGCGGGCAGATCACGATCCCGCACCGGGTGCGCCGCCAGCTCAACCTCCGCGCCGGCGAGGTCGTGGAGATCGACGCGAGCGAGAACGGCGTCATCCTGCGGCGGTACGACCCCCAACACGACCCGGACGACTTCGAGTACCACGCGACTTTCGCGCCGAAAGGGCCATCAGGGAGCGAATACATGACCGCGGAAGAGTTCCTGGCCTGGCTCGATTCCACGATCGACCTGCCGGTCGCCGTCGACGAGAGCGGCGAAGATGCCGATCTATGAGCGCGAGGCCGCGTTTCGGAGAGATCTTCTCCAGTTGACACCAGCCATGCGGCTCGCATTCCGTCGCGCGGTTGCCGCGCTCGTCGAGGATCTCCGCAAGCGCGGGCCGGTTCGGTCGGCGTTACGTATGAACCCCGTCCAAGGTCACGAAGGCGTCTTCGAGCTCACCTTCGCGCCGGATGGCCGAGCAACCTTCCACTTCGGCGCCGCGCTGATTGTCGGCGATCGTCATGTGGTTTGGCGGCGCATCGGGACCCACGACATCTTCCGAAACCCGTAGGCGATGTCTCTCCGCGCTGGATATTCGACCGCCTCGTGGCGACATATCCGCCACCTGACAGAAGATTATCACAGCAAATCGTGGTGCTCACTACGTGACAGAACTATGCGAGACGCCAGCGAGCGAAGGCACTACTAGGCTAACTCGTCATTTGCCCCTGCCACGCTCGGCCAGGCCGGCGCGGATCTGGGCTGCATGCTCGGCCAGGTGCTCCACGGGCTTCTGAAACATACCGGCGAGCGTCCGTGTTTCGCCCATCCGCGTGGCGGACAATCGCAGCGTTTCGTCGTCAAACGATTCCAACACCGCCAAGAGCCTTCGCACGCCGCTGTCAAAGTCGGCCAGCACGGACGTGGGCGTCGCCTTCCGCGATGCGAAGCGGACCCGCCACTCGCCCACCTTGTACAGGATCGGTCGTAGGAAGGCAGGGGGATTAAGCGCCTTTCCGTCCTTCGCCTTGGCTGTCTCACCGGCTAAGAACGCAGTGGCCGAAGCCAAGTGCCACGCGAGTTGACCGCAGGTATACGCGGGGATTCCGCTCTTCGTCTTCCATCGCTGGTCGCCGATCTCCCCCACGAGCGTCGCGAATTCGAACGCCATGGCCTCGATCGCGCCGCGGATTACGACCCGGTCTGGTGTCATTGTCGTGTCCATGCTGTCACTCCTTGCCCTTCATTCTGAGCCCCGCGCATTCACGAGCCCGCCAAGTCGCATGTGGTACAGCACACAGTTAGCCAGCCGCTAGACGACGACGTTTTCTTTGTACTCGCCGTAAACGCGCCGCCAGAGGTTGCAGATCTCGCCGACGGTGGCGCCCGCGTTCACGGCGTCGAGGATGTACGGCATCGTGTTCGTCGATTCCTCGCGGCTGACGCGTTCGAGCTGACGCATGGTTTCGCCCCAGCGGTCGGCGTCGCGGTCGGCGCGCCACTTCTTGAGGCGCGCAAGATGACGGCGCTCGCCGTCTGGGTCCATCTTCAGGATCGGGATCTCCGTCGGCTCCTTGGTCAGGAAGTCGTTGACGCCGACGACGAGGCGGTCGCGCGTCTCGATTTCGCGTTGGAAGCGGGCCGAGGCGTCGGCGATCTCCTTCTGGAAGTAGCCTTGCTCGATCGCCGGGACGACGCCGCCGAGCGCGTCAATCTTGGCGAACTGCTCGAGCACGTCGCGCTCCATGTCGGAGGTCAGGCGTTCGACGAAGTAGCTGCCGCCGAGTGGGTCGACGGTGTTCGTGACGCCACTTTCGTGAAGGATGACTTGCTGCGTGCGGACGGCGAGGCGGGCCGCTTTGTCGCTGGGGAGGGCGATGGCCTCGTCCATCGAGTCGGTGTGGAGCGATTGCGTGCCGCCGAGGACGGCCGCGAGGGCCTGGATGGCGACGCGGACGAGGTTCACCTCTGGCTGCTGCTCCGTCAGCGAAACCCCAGCCGTCTGCGTGTGGAACCGCATGAGCCAGGAGCGCGGGTTCTTGGCGCCGAACTTTTCGCGCATCAACCGCGCCCAGATCCGGCGGCCGGCGCGGAACTTCGCGATCTCTTCGAAGAAGTCGTTGTGGCTGTTGAAGAAGAAGCTGATCCGGGGGGCGAAGCTATCGATGTCCAGCCCGCGAGCGAGCGCCCACTTCACGTACTCGACGCCGTCGGCGAGGGTGAAGGCGAGCTCCTGGGCAGAAGTCGAGCCGGCCTCGCGGATGTGGTAGCCGCTGACGGAGACCGAGTTCCAGAGCGGCATCTCCTTCGAGGCGAACTCGATCGTGTCCGTCACCAACCGCATCGAGTTCTGCGGCGAGTAGATGTACTCGTTCTGGGCGATGAACTCCTTGAGGATGTCGTTCTGGAGGGTGCCGGCGAGCTTGGCGCGGGGGATGCCGCGGCGCTCGGCGGCGGCGATGTACAGGGCCCAGACCACCGGGGCCGGGCTGTTAATCGTCATCGAGGTCGTGATCTCGCCGAGGGGCAGATCGCCGAGCAGGATCTCCATGTCGCCGAGGTGGTCGACCGCGACGCCGCAGGAGCCGAACTCGCCCTCCGCCCAGGGCTCGTCGTGGTCATAGCCCATCAACGTCGGCATGTCGAAGGCGACGCTGAGGCCGTTGTTGCCGTTGGCCAGCAGGTCCTTATAACGCTGGTTCGTCTCTTCGACCGAACCGAAGCCGGAGAACATCCGGATCGTCCAGGGCTTGCCCCGGTAGCCGGTCGGGTGGACGCCGCGAGTGTAAGGGTAGGCGCCGGGAAGGTTTATGTCGCGTTCGTAGTCGATCCCGGCAAGGTCGGTCGGGTCGTAGAGGCGATCCACCGGCCGGCTGGAAACCGTCATGAAGGGCCCGGCGAGCTCTTTGCCGGCCTTGGTCACCTGTTCGTCATATTCGGCGCGAAGTTGCTTCGCGCGTGCCGGATCGATCTGCACCGCAGGCCTCCCGCAAATGTGGTGTTGGAGCGTGCTCAGTAGCTGGCTGAGCGAAATCGCCGCGTGCGCGGCCCGATGCCACGAAGTATACGGGAAGCGACGCGTCCGGACGCGCGCCGAGGGGCGAGATGCGGCCCGCCCCCACCCCGGGTTACGCTATGGGCATATGGCCAGCCAGGAATCGTTCGACATCACCACGGGGTGCGACCTCCAAGAGGTCGACAACGCCCTCAACCAAGCCCGCCGCGAGATCACGAACCGCTTCGACTTCAAGAACATCCTCGTTGAAATCGAGTATGACCGGGCGAAGGCGACGATCGCGATCCACACCACGGACGACTATAAGCTGAACGCGATCTGGGAGGTGCTCCAGCTGCGCCTTGTCGCCCGCAACGTGCCGGTGAAAAACATGCGCCGCGGCGAGATTGAGAAGGCGGCGAACAGCACCGTCCGCCAAGAGATCACGCTTGTGCAGGCGATAGAGGCCGACCTCGCCCGCAAGATCGTCAAGCACATCAAGGAACAGAAGTTCAAGAAGGCGCAAGCCCAGATCCAGGGCGAGACGGTCCGCGTCAGCGGCCCCAGCCGCGATGAACTCCAGGCCGTGATGGCTGCGCTCAACAAAGAGGATTGGGGCATCGAGCTGAAGTTCGGCAACTTCCGGGCCTAACGGAGCGCGAGCGGGACGACCTTCGAGGCGAGGATGCGGGAGTCGCGCGTCAGCAGGGGGATATCCCAGCGCAGGCTGGTCGCGCCGATGATCTCGTCGGCCGGGTCCGAGCGGTAATCGAGGCGTCGCACAGTGCGGGCCACCATCCAATCAATTGGGTACACCTCGGTGCGATCAAGGACGCGCCGGAAGCTCGGCGTGTTCAGCAGCGGCTGGATACGGCCTTCGCGTTCGAGCATGGCAATCTCCCAGAGAACGATATCTGAGATTACCCAGAAGTCGTCAAGCACGGTTTCCTCGTTGGGCCTCAGTGTTCCCTTTACGGTTGCGACGAGGATGTGCGTGTCGAGGTTAACCATTGTTCAGGTCGCCCCACTCATCCGAGATCCATGCGCCTGTCGAAAAGAGGTCGTCGTCTGGATCCCGGATCACGAGATCGGGCATACAGCCGATAAGGTCGGCGTTGCTTCGCCGGATTTCCATCGGCATGAGGCGGCCGACAGGCTTGCCGCGTTTGGTGATGACGACGCCCTCCGGGTCGATGTCGTCGAGGATGGCGAGGCATTGTTCTTTGAACTTCGAAGCCGCGATCGTCTGCATAGTCATATGGTGTGACTAGTCAGACCATATGTCCAGTCCGGAGTTCGTCGACTCCGGCGTCGCGCCGTTCGTCGAACTCCCATGCGCCGGTCGATAGCAGGTCATCGTTCGGGTCGACGATAAGCCCTGGCAAGGAGCCGATGAGGTCGGCGTTGCTTCGGCGATACTCCATCGGCACGAGCCTGCCCACGGGCTTGCCGCGCTTCGTGATGACGACCCCCTGAGGGTCGATGTCGTCGAGGATGGCGAGGCATTGTTCTTTGAACTTCGAGGCCGCAATCGTCCGCATAGTCACATTCTCCTGCTAGCCATGTACGATGGCTAGGGCCCGTGGCCAGGACCTTCCCCCTCGGCCCATGATCATGCCGGGCCGCGGCAGCGATCTCCACGCGATCACGTGCGAGCCAAGGGCACCACCTGCGACGCCCGCAGGCGCCGGTCGCGAGTGACCAGCGGAACGCGATACACGAGGCTGGTCGCGGCGATGAGTTCGTCGGCCGGGTCGCTGCGAAAGTCGAGGCGCGATGCCGCTCGGCAAATTTCCTCGGTCACGTCCCAGACAGTGACCGTACCGAGGAAGGCGGTAAGGGCCGAGTCATTCAGGGACTCGGTAATACGGTTGAGGCTGTGGAGCTTTCCGAGTTCCCAAAGCACAATCGCGGAGATCCCCCAGCGCGGGGTACCTCGGCCGCCCGGAGTTCGCCGAGGAGTGCGTAGTGGAGGATATGGGTGTCAAGATTGAGCATCCGGCCACTCCTCGGTTGGATCCCAGCCTGAGACCGGTGACTCAACGTCGCCTAGCGTCGCTGCTTTGCCCTTCAGGATGCCAATGAACTCGCGTGGGTCGCCCCTGGGGGCCACCGGTAGGAGCTTCGCTACGGGTGATCCAAGCTTGGTAATCATGACCCCGTCCGTCCCCAGGTCGTCGAGGATGGCAAGGCACTGTCGCTTGAAGTCAGCCGCCGCTATGGTCTGCATTCCGTCATTGTCGCCAACGGCTCGATGGCCTGTCCACCATGGAGGAATCGCATGCGCTTCTCAGTCTGGCCCGGCCCGGCCCAACCGTGGGCCGATACCCTTGAGCTCGCCCTCCACGCCGACGCGACCGGCTGGGACGGCCTTTGGTTCGCCGACCACTTCATGCCAAACGCCGAGGACGTCTCCGGCCCGGTGGCCGAGGCTTGGACGACGCTCGCCGGCCTCGCCGTGGCGACCAAGCGGATCCGGCTGGGCACGCTCGTGGCCGGCAATACGTACCGTCACCCCGCCGTGCTCGCCAAGATGGCGGCGCAGGTCGACGTCATCTCCAACGGCCGCGTCGTCCTCGGCCTGGGGTCGGGTTGGCAAGAGAACGAGCACGCCAAGTACGGCATCCCATTCTCGACCATCGGCGGCCGCCTCCGGCGGCTTGATGAAGCCTGCGCCATCATCAAGGGCCTCACGATTCAGCCCCGGACGACCTTCGCCGGCACCTATTATCAGGTCACCGACGCCCCGCTCGAGCCCAAGCCGGTGCAGAAGCCGCTCCCCCTGCTGATCGGCGGCGGTGGCGAACAGAAGACCCTCAAGATCACCGCGAAGTGGGCCGACGAATGGAACGTCTGGGGCGACCCGGCCACCATGACCCAGAAAATGGCGGTCCTCGACCAGCACTGCGCCACGCTCGGCCGCGACCCGAAAACGATTCAGCGCTCTGCTGTGGCGATGTTCGTGCTGAACGACGACAAAGCCGTCGTCGACCGTGTCCGCGCCATGGGCCGGCCGGTCATCGGCGGGACCGCCGACGAAGTGCGCACGATGATCCGCGGCTACCGGGATGCCGGGGTTGACGAGGTCATCCTCCCGGACTTCATGCTGGGCCGGGGCGCCGCACGGCTGGCGGCGTACGACCGCTTCATGACCGAGGTCGCGCCGGAGTTTCATTAGCGGCGGAGCGGGCGCGACAGCGAGCCTACCGCGCGGTAACCTGCGTCCCAGACTCAGGAGGCCGCCCATGGATTTCGCCTTTACGCCCGAACACCACGCCCTGCGCACCGAGGTGCGGGGATTCTTGAAGGATGCGCTGACGGTCTATTCCGGGCCGTCACGGCCGACGAGCCAAGAGGATTGGCCGGGCCAAATGGCCTTCCTGGCGCAGTTGGCTTCGCGCGGCTGGGTCGCGCCGGCCTGGCCCAAAGCGTACGGCGGGCAGGGCTGGAGCCCGGTCAGCCAGATGATCTTCTCGGAGGAACTGAGCTACGCCGGCGCCCCCGACGCTGGCCGCGTATTCAGCGTCGGCATGATCGGCCCAACGCTCATCGTCCACGGCACGGAAGAACAGAAGCGCGAACACCTCTCGCAGATCACCGCCGGCGAGGCGATCTGGTGCCAGGGCTACAGCGAGCCCGGTTCGGGAAGCGACCTCGCCAGCCTGCAGACGCGCGCCGTCCGCGATGGCGACGACTACATCGTCAACGGCCAGAAGATCTGGACGACTGGCGCGCACCACGCCGACTGGTGCTTCATGGTCGTGCGGACGGACCCGGACCGGCCGAAGCACAAGGGCATCAGCTTCCTGCTCGTCGACATGACGACGCCGGGGATCACCGTGCAGCCGATCCCGAACATGGCCGGCTTCCACGAATTCAACCAGGTCTTCTTCGAAGATGTGCGCGTCCCCGTGCGCAACCGCGTGGGCGAAGAGAACAACGGTTGGTACGTCGCGATGACGCTGCTCGATTTCGAGCGCTCGAACGTCGCTTCCATCGCCGCCAACCAGCGCGTCCTCGACGGCCTGGCTGCGCACGCGCGCGAAACGCGGGCTGGGCGGGTTGCGCGCCACCGTCTCGCGGAGTGCTACCTCGCCAACGAGGTTGGCCGCCTGCTCTCGTACCGGACGGCCTGGATGCAGGAGTCCGGCAAGGTCGTCAACGTCGAGGCCTCGGTGATTAAAGTGTTCGCGACGGAACTGGCGCAACGGATCGCGAACGCGGGCGTGAACCTCCTCGGGACTGGCGGGGCGCTCCTCCCCGGCTCGAAACACGCGCCCTTGAGCGGCCACCTCGCGGAGGAGCACATGGAGAACGTTTCGCCGACGATTTACAGCGGCTCGAGCGAAGTGCAGCGCAATATCATTGCGACGCGCGGCCTCGGCCTGCCGAGGGATTGACGATGGACGATGACCTGCTGGCAAGCCAGACGCGCGCCGTCCTCGGCGCCTACGCCCGCGGCATGGGGGTCGAAGCCACCGCCTTCGAAGGCGGTCTCCTGACGATCGCCGAGCGGCCTGGCAACGCGCCATGGCCCTATCTCGCCTTCGCGGTCTCGTCGCCGGGCGGGACGGTGCTCAGCCTCGACCCGCGACTGCTCGACTTCGCGGCACGGGCGCAGCCGCGCCAGCCGTTCGTTGCTGCCAAAGCGGAATTTATCCGGCAGTTGGCCGCGACGGCCGAGCGGCTGGGGCCGCGAGTGACGGTCGATGGCCCGAACATCTGTTGGGCGTTGGGTCAGGCGCCCGAGCGGCCGAACCTGCCCGCCGGGCTCCAGTACGAGGAGCGCGATGCCGCTTGGATGAACGCGCAACTCGCGGGCGGACGCTTCCCGAACGGCGCGGGCTCGGGCGCCGTAAACGCTCGGGCGTTTCGCAACCGGTACGCGGTTGTGATTACCGACCGGGCCGGCGAGCCGGTCGCCGTTGGCGGCGTCTTCGATAGCTTCGGCCTGGCCGAGGTCGGCGTCGATGTCGTTCCGGAGCGCCAAGGCGAGGGCCTCGGCGCGGCGGTGGTCGCAGCTGCCGTCCGCCGCATCCTCGAACGTGGCGAGACGCCGCTCTACGGTTGCGCAGCGGACAACATTCGCTCACAGCGCACCGCGCGGGCCGCGGGCTTCGTCCCGGTCTTCTCGGACACCGTGATCGACGCCGTCCAGTAACAGGGAGAGATGGGCGATCGCTACGTCACGAACAGCACCACCGCGACCGTGAGGCCATACACGATGACCGCGCCCCGCAGCACACGCCGCCCCAAGCGCCGGGCAAGGCCGACGCCGAGGTAGCCGCCAGCCAGCGCTCCCGCCGCCATCACCGCGGCCGGAAGCCATTCGACCGGCCCGAAGAGCGAGAACCAGGCGACCGCGACGGCGTTGATCAGCAACGACATCACGCCTTTGAGCGCGTTCGACCGCTGCAGGCCGTCGGGCAGGAGGATGGAGAGGACAGCGAAGGTGAGGATTCCGAGGCCAGCTCCAAAGTACGCCCCATAGGCGCCGAGCAGCCCCGTCACCACATGCAACGACCACGGGACGTGGCGCTCGTGCTGGGCCGCGAGCTTGTGCTTCTGCGCCCACGCGCTGAGCCGATCCTGCGTGATCATCAGGCCGCAGGCGAAGAGGATGAGAAACGGCACGATGGCGTCGAAGGCCGAGTCCGGCGTGCTCAACAGGATGACGGAACCGGCCAAGGCGCCAAGCACCATCGCGGGCGTGAGCGCGAGGATGCGGGCGCGCTGCGGCGCGAGCTCTTTCCGGTAGCCGACCGACCCGCCGACGTAGCCGGGCCAGAGGGCGACGGAATTGGTCACGTTGGCGGCTTTCGAGCCATAGCCGAAGGCGACAAGCGCGGGAAAGCTGACCAACGAGCCGCCGCCTGCGACGGCGTTGATCGCGCCGGCCGCGAACGCCGCCGCCGCCAATGCCACTGCTTCAATGGGGTCCACGGGGCCACACGTTCGGGCTGCCGGGCGCTATGCGGAAGCGCCTGGCATCATGCGGCAATGGGACTGCCGGTGATCACGTTCGATGTCGACGGCGTTCTTTGCCGGCCGCCGTTCGGGATCAACCCCGGCGCGAACATCGGCAAGGCCCGCCGGAGCGAGGGCAAGCGCGGCCTCTTATGGTGGTCAGAACCGGCGCGCTACTTCGGGCGAAAACCGATGCCGGGCGCCGTCGAGGGATTGCGGTTGCTCCGGGAACAG
This sequence comes from bacterium, assembly GCA_945861295.1. Lineage (GTDB taxonomy): Bacteria > Chloroflexota > Dehalococcoidia > Tepidiformales > Tepidiformaceae > CAMAUF01. Next base: position 12,248 of record CAMAUF010000021.1, read on the forward strand.
TTCGACTGCCAAATCCTGACTGCGCGGACCGAGCGCACGCGGGCGCACACGGAAGCGTGGCTGAAGCGTCACTTCGGCTTCGTGCCGCCGCTGAACCTGCGTCCGGGCTGGGACGAGAGCCCGGCGGGCTTCAAGGTCCGGCGGACGCGCGAACTCGGGGCCATCGCCCACTTCGAGGACGACCCGCATACGGCGGCGTGGGTGGCCGAGGGCGTCGATACAGTGTTCTTGGTAGATTGGCCGCGCAACCGCTGGCTCGAAGGTCCGAACATTGTCCGCGTGGCGAGCGTGGCGGAGGCGGCGCCGGGCCTCCTTGCGCGGGCGCGCGTGCGATAGGCGGCGACAGTTGTGGCCCTTGCCGCGACGGTGAGGGAGCCAGCGCACCCGTCGCTCGTCGCTCCGGGCTCTGTTGAGTACGTGCAGGTTGGCCAGCTACACTCCCTCGAAGATCCCTTCGACTGGCATCGCGAACCCCGGCAGCACGTCCTCGCCGGAAAGCACGTCGCCCGGCCCAAGCAGGCTGAGTG
>CAMAUF010000022.1 GCA_945861295.1 bacterium
GCTGGCGCTCGGCGTCCCGCGGCTGACGGTGTCGGCCAGCGCCTGTGAATCCAGGCCGGCGGAAAAGCCGCGCCCCGTGCCGGTGATGATGATGCCGACGACGCGCGGGTCGGCGGCGGCCGCCTCGACGGCGTCGCGGATTTCGGCGAGCGTCCGGTAGGTAAACGAGTTTAGCTTCTCCGGCCGGTTGATCCGAATGACGGCGACCGGGTCGGCGATTTCGAACACGACGTCTTCATACGCGGGCATGGGGCGGCTCCTTGCGAAAGTGACTATACCGGGGACGCGGGCCGGTCGCTCGGCTTTGACCGTATGATGCGGCGGCAGTGGCAACGAACATTGGGACGTGGCTGGGGATCGCGCTCACGGCGGTTGGGTTTGGGGTGACCTTCTGGCAGGTGTGGATCGCGCGCCGCGAGGCGCGTGGCGCGCGTGAGGCGGTGCTACGCGTCGAACGGCGACTGGCGTCGAACTCGGCGCTGCTCCTGCTACCGGAGTTGCTGGCGCTGGAGGAGTTGATTCAGACGGCGGTGGATGCGAGCGAGGGCAGCGAGGTGGCCGGCCTACTCCTTCGTTGGCGACACACCGCTGGTGCGGCGGCTGGCGTCCTCAGCGAGACCGAGCCGGAAATCGCGCGGCTGCTCAGTGGTTCGATTGGCGCGGCGGTCTTGGCGGAGGGTGAGCTTCGAGCCCGCCGCGCAACCCGTCCGGCAGTCAGCGACTTCATGTCGGTTGTCGGCGCCGCCAACCTCGAAGTGAGTCGTTACCTCGGACGCGCCCGAGCGTATACTGGCGGGGAGGATGGTCATGGAAGCTAGTCGCAGGATGTCGGAACTCCTTGAATCGCTCGTCGACCAGACCCGCGCTGGGCGCATCCGCTGGCGACGGGGCAGCCCGGAAGGCTTCGTTTACCCAGCAAGGACTGGCTCGGTTGCCGTGCGGCGGGTTGGTATCCCGGCGGTTGGGTGGCGGTACGAGGTGCTGGCGTTGGATAAGGTGGGTGAGCCATTGGAGAGTGTGACCGACGACGACTCCAGCATGGCGGGGGTGCGGGAGCATGGCGAAGCCAGGGCGAAACTGCTGTGGGACTTGGCCTTTCACCAGAACGCCGAAGGCTCGCCCGAACTGGATCGCCTCCTCTCCGAGGTTCGGGGCGCGTAGATGTCCGCCAGTCCGCAGTGCTACACGAGCTTGAAGCGGACGCCGCCGATGGTGACGGTGTCGCCGGATACGGCGAGCCCGCAGGCCGCGGCCGCGCTCAGCGCGGCTTCGCGGTCGACGGCGTGGAGGTCGATGCCACCCAGGCCCTCGCCACGGCCGTCCGAATCAGCGACAAAGCAAATGCAGCCGCCGCCTTTCGTTTCGAGCCACGGCCGGCCGTCGCCGCCGCGCTGGACGGGCAGCTGAAGGATTTCGGACCACCGAGCGGCGACGGCTTCCGGTTCGGACGCCTGGATTTCGACGCCCGTTATCGCGTCTACGATGTGGGTGCGGACGGACGGCATCCAGTTGTCGCCGGCGGCGTGCGTCCACGGCGGGGTGGGGTCGTCGGCGCCTTCGTGCCAATCGACTTCGAGGAAGGAGCCGCCGGTGTCCTTGGGGTGGAGCTGGATGAACGAGTACACCTTGCCATCGCGCCCGCCGACGAGCCGAATGCCGAGTTCCTTTATGCGCGCGTCGCGGCCGGCCCGGTCATCCGTCTGGCAAATGACCATGTAGCCGCCATCGCCACCGCGGCGTTCGAGGTAACGCGCGCCGGTGACGTCGTCGCGGACAGGCGCCACGAGTTCGATAAACTGGTCGCCGACCGGGAGGATGCGGTTCTCCAAGCCGATGCTTTCAGGCATCGACTCTTCCGTATATCCGACCTGGAGGCCAAAGACCGCCTCCAGGTCCGCCCGGACCTGCTCGATGTCGCGCACGACGAGGGCGATCTGACGGAGACGAAGTCCCTTCACACGCTGCCACCAATCTCGCCGTCCACACGGCGAGGGATTTCTGGGTTTCGGTCTCCGCAGCTTACGCGGACGTGCGCCCGGCGTCAGGCCTCTTGCCAGCTCCACGCGTCTCCGGCCTAATAGCCGCATGCCACATCGCGCGATCTTCGGCCCGCCTAAGGAAACGCCCGCTGCTGGGGGGCTCCTCGTCACCGTCCACCTCGTGCCCGTTTTCGAAGGCCGTCTGCTCGCGTTCGACCTAGCGCAGCCACACGTGCGCGGGCGCTGGCTGCCGTGGGCCGTGATCGAGTTCGGCCAAAACCCGTACGAGGCCGCCTCCCTGCTGGCCGACGATTGGCTCGATGTGCCGTTAGTGGACCTCGCGCTCGCCGACGTGCTGTCGTTGCCGGGAGACGGCGGCGGCTGGGAACTCGCAATCGTCTACCGCGCCCACCCGGCCGCCATGCCATCAGCCAGCGCCGACCGCCAACCGTTTCTCTACGCGGCCGGCGCGTTCGACGCGATTGGCGCCTTCGACCCGGTCGATCTCGAACGATGGGTCACGATGCGGGCGCAACCAGCCGACGTGGCGCCGGGCGCAGCGGCGGCCGGCCTCGTCTTCTAAAGCAGCCACGGGGAGTCGAGCCCCGCTCGCGCGGCCACAAGTTTCGGAGTGATCCCGAAACCGCCCGCCCTGTCCACCCACGCCCATGCGGCCGATCTTCCGATCACATGGCCATCTCAAAAGTACGCAAATTCTCCCTGGCCGGGATCGGCGCCTTGCCGCTCGTCGGTATGGCCGTTGCCATGCTGATGACCAGCGGCGACGACAAGAACACGCAGGCGGCGGAACCGACGCCACCGCCCGAGCTGACGCGTTCGGTGCCGCTGGACTCAACGCCAACACCGACCCGCACGCCCGCTCCCGCGACGCCGACCCCTACCCCCGTCGTCACCGCGCCGCCCGAGCCTTTCACGGGCGGCGTCCAACCGGTCGAAAAGGTTGTCAAGCTGGCTGAGCCCGCGGAGATTAGCCGGGTCGCCTTCGCAGCCGAGGCCGGTTTCGAACGCATCGTCATCCAATTCGGAAGCGCGGCCCTCCCGGGCTATCGGGTCGCGTATGTCGACCGTGCCGTGGGTTGTGTGGCGCCAGTCGTTGCGGCGACGCCGACGCCGACCCCGCCGAAGACGGCGGCCACTCCGACGCCTTCGGGATCGACCACGCCAACCACCCCGACAGCGACGCCGACGCGGACACCAACCCGTACGCCGACTCCAACCCCGAAGGCCATCCCGCTGGCCGGGTCAGCGTTTCTGCTGCTGCGCCTGAACGACACCAATCTCGGTTCGAGCGGCGCGCGCACAGATCTGAAGGCCACCGGCACGATTGTCGAGACCAAGCTGACGTGCTCGGACTACGACGCCGTCCAGCTCACGATCGGTTTGGCGGGCAAGGTTGCCTTCCGCGTCACGGAACTCGCGTCGCCTCCGCGGCTCGTGGTCGATTTCGAACGTGTCCCGTAGCCCCGACAAGTATGGAGGGGAGCGATCTCGACGGGGCACGCTCGCCCGCATCCAGGCGCGTCCTTGCCGCCCTAAAGAGGCAGGTTCCTAGCCAAGGAGCGGTGACGATGGTCGGCGCCTGTCGGAGCGGCGACGCAGCAGCTGTCCCGCCCGGCAACATGACGACCGCCGTGCCAAGAAACGGAAGCCTCAGGCTACGCCTTGACTTCAGGCGCGGCCGCCTTCTTCGGCGCTGCGGGCGGCGGCGGCGCCGCGCCCTTCTTCGCCTGCGCCGTCTTCGGCTTCTTCTTCATGCCCTTGTCTTTGCCCATGCTTCGTTCGGCCATGTCAGTCCCTCCCGTGGCGTCAGAACACGCTGCGCCGGGTTGTTGTTCACCAACAACAGTACCACGTTGCCGGGTTGCGATCGGAGCCGACCGGCCGGGCTGGCTGGCGAACCGTCCTCGGCGCGCGAGGCGAGGCTACCCGCGTCCTTCGAGGCGCTCGTTCATCTGTCGCAAGCGAAAGGCCAAGAGGCGGACCAGGTCCATCGCGAAATAGGGCGTCTGCCGGACCATCATCATGAACTGGGCCGGCTCGACGCGATGGAGGACGGAGTCCGTGGCGATGCGGGCCGTCGTGCTGCGTGGCGATTGGTCGAGCAGCGCCATCTCGCCGAACATGCCGTCGGGACCAACCGTTTCGACGATGACGCCGTTGACCACGATTTCGACGGCGCCCTCCTGGACGACATACATCGCATCCCCGACGTCCCCGGCGGAGAACAGGAGTACGCCGGCCGCGTATTGCGCGCCCGTCGATGCGTGCTTGAAGACCTTCGTGCCAGGGGCCATGCTCATCCGACCTATCCTCATCTTGGACCGTTAACGACGTGTGAACGGGTCGCGCTTCGCCGACTCTGCGATAGACTACAACCCGAGCCGGACACCAATCACGAAGGGCACGCTTCCATGGACGAGCGCCTCCAGCGACACCTCGACAAGCACGACATCATCGACTCGATCCTCCGGTACGCGACCGGCATCGACATGCGGGATTGGGCGCTCTACCGCCAAGTCTTCACAGACGAAGTCGTGATCGACTTCACGAGCTGGGGCGGCGGCCAGGTCAACACGATGCGGGCCGACCACTGGGTCGCCGGCGTCCGTTCGACCCTTTCGGGGTTCGATGGCACACAACACACGCTCACCAACTTCGTGATCGACCTTCGCGGCGACGAGGCCACGGCCGTTGTACACATGTCTGCGCAGCATTTCCTCCCCAACGACCGAGGCGACAGCACACTGACGATCGGGGGGTTCTACACGCACGAACTCGTACGCTTCCCCGACGACTGGAAGATCCGGAAGGCGAAGCTGACGGTGACATGGACGACCGGCAATCGTCACATCTTCGAACTCGCCCGCGCCCGTGCCGCCGCCGGCGAGGAACGCCCGAAGCGACAGCCATGAGCGACGCCGCTTTTCACCGGATCCTGGTACCGTTGCCACACCACGCCATGCGAACGGGATGAAGTGACGAACGAGCCTCGACCGGTCAAGGTGATCTACATCGCGGGCCTGGGCCGGTCCGGCAGCACCCTGCTCGACCGGATCCTCGGGGCGACCCCTGGCTTGTTCTCTATGGGCGAGATCCGGACGTTCTGGCGCAACTGGTCCGACATCCCGCGCGCTGGCCGCCAATCTGACGCCGAACCGAAGCTCTACATGTGCGGCTGCGGCGCGCACATGAGCGAGTGCCAGCTCTGGCGCGCCGTAGTCAAGCACGGTTTCGGCGAAACGCTCCCCGACGCCAAGGAGCACATCCGCGTCCAACATGTGGCGGTCAGCCGCCGAAACATCCCGATCTGGTTCATGCGGCCCTTCCGGCGGGCGGGCGCGGAGGAGAAACAACGAGCCTATGCCGCGGATGTCGAGCGCCTTTTCCGCGGCGCGAGCGCCGTCGGTGGGGCGGTCGCGCTGATTGATTCCTCGAAGATCCCGCGGCACGCCCTCGTCCTCGGACTGTCGAGCGCGTTCGACCTGCGAGTCATCCACCTTGTGCGCGACCCGCGTGGGTCGACGCTCTCCTGGCGCCGCGGAGCGACCGGCCCCGACTCACCAGCGCCGAGCCACCACATGCGCCGCGTGGCTGCGCATCGCGTCGCCGGCATGTGGGTCGTTTCCCACCTCACGACCGAATTGCTTCGGCTCAAGGGCCACCCTGTCCTCCGCGTACGGTATGAGGAGTTCGTTCGCGACCCGGTCGCCTGGACGGACCGCATCCTTGCGTTCGCCGGGGTTGAGGCTCGCCCGGCTGGGTTAACCAATTCGTCGTTCGAAGCCGCGGCCCAACACCTCGTCTCCGGCAACCCGATCCGCTCCGTGACCGGGACGATCGCCATCCGGCCGGACAACGCCTGGCGACGCGAGCTGCCATTCAAGCAGAAGGCGATCGTGACGGCGATGACGTGGCCGATGCTGCTTTGGTACGGCCTCCCGCTCTGGCCGAGGCGCAGATGACGCAGGAAATCGCCGCTTAGCACTCTCTCCACATGACCACTAGCACTCTCGCGAAGGGAGTGCTAACATTCGTTTGCCAATCAATCCTTACCGTTTCACGGAGGCATCTCAACCCATGGCTGCAAAAGCTGCTCCCGCCGCAAAGGCAACTCCCGCCGCAAAGGCAAAGACCACACTCGTGCCGCTCGCTGACCGCGTCGTCATCACTCCTCTCAAGCAAGAAGAAGTGACGGCCAGCGGCCTCGTCATCCCCGACACTGTGAAGGAGAAGCCCCAGCAGGGCGAAGTCGTCGCTGTCGGCCCCGGCCGCCTCGATGACAATGGCAAGCGCGTCCCGATCGATGTCGTCAAGGGCGACCGCATCCTCTACGCCAAGTACACCGGCACCGAGATCAAGCTCGACGGCGAAGAGTACATCGTCCTCAACGACAAGGACATCCTCGCCAAGCTCGTCGTCTAGGCGTCCTCGACCGCCAAGGGGCGCCCGGTAACCCACCGGCGTGCCCCTTTTTCGTCCCAAGGAGCTTCCCGCATGGTTGCAAAGCAACTCGTTTTCGATGAGGTGGCCCGCAGGCGCCTCAAGGATGGCGTCGATGCCCTCGCCGACGCCGTGAAAGTGACCCTCGGCCCTCGCGGCCGCAACGTCGTCCTCGACAAGAAGTACGGCGCGCCGACGATCACGAAGGACGGCGTCACCGTCGCCCGCGAGATCGAACTCGAAGACCCCTTCGAGAACATGGGCGCACAGCTCGCCAAGCAGGTCGCCACGCGGACGAACGATGTCGCCGGCGATGGCACGACCACCGCGACCGTCCTCGCCCAGGCGATGGTCCGCGGCGGCATGAAAATCGTCACCAGCGGCGCCAACCCCATGGCCGTCAAGCGCGGCATCGAAAAGGCGCTCGTCGCCGCCGTGGCCGATTTGCGCGCCCAGGCACGCCCCGTGCTCACCAAAGAGCAGATCGAGCACGTCGCCTCCATCTCCGGCAACGACAAAGAGATCGGCGCCCTTATCGCCGACGTCATGGAGAAGGTCGGCAAAGACGGCGTCATCACGGTCGAGGAATCGCGCGGGATCAAGTTCGAGACCGAGTTCGTGGATGGCCTCCAGCTCGACCGCGGCTTCGTCTCGCCCTACTTCGTGACCAACACCGACCGCATGGAAGCGGTCATCGAAAACCCCTACATCATCATCACCGATCGCAAGCTGTCGGCCGTCCAAGAAGTCCTGCCGCTGCTCGAAAAGGTGCTGCAGGTCTCGAAGGACATCGTCATCATCTGTGACGACATTGATGGCGAAGCGCTCGCCACCCTCGTCGTCAACAAGATGCGCGGCACGATCAACATCCTCGCCTGCAAGGCCCCCAGCTTCGGCGACCGCCGCAAGGCCATGCTCGAAGACATCGCCATGCTCACCGGCGGCACCCTCATCACCGAGGACATCGGCCTTAAGCTCGATAACGCGACCATCGCCGACCTCGGCCGCGCCCGCCGCATCGTCTCCAACAAGGACGACACGACGATCATCGAAGGCCATGGCACGGACGAAGCGATCCAAGCCCGGATCAAGCAGATCAAGGCTCAGATCGACGATGTCACGAGCGACTTCGACCGCGAGAAGCTCCAGGAGCGGCTCGCGAAGCTGGCCGGCGGCGTCGCCGTCATCAAGGTCGGCGCGGCCACGGAAGTCGAACTCAAGGAGAAGAAGGCCCGCGTCGAGGACGCGCTCAGCGCCACCCGCGCGGCCGTCGACGAAGGCGTCGTGCCCGGCGGCGGTGTCGCCTTCATCCGCGCCCAGAAGGCGCTCGATGTGCTGGCCGCCGAGAGCACGCACGACGACGAACGGTCGGGCATCCTGCTCGTCCGCGAAGCGCTTGAGTCGTTGACCTGGCAGATCGCCGAAAACGGCGGCCTCGAAGGCGCGGTCATCGTCAACCGGATCCGCAACCTCGAGAACCCGAACCACGGTTGGGACGCGGACAAGGACCTCTGGGGCGACATGTTCGAACTCGGCATCGTCGACCCGGTGAAGGTGAGCCGCTCGGCGCTCGAAAACGCCGTGAGCATCAGCGCGCTGGTGTTGACGACGGAAACGCTCGTCGCGGAGCTGCCGCAACCGCCCATGGCGGCCCCGCCCCCGCAAGAGGATTACTAACCGGCCCTCGCCGGAACCACCTCGCACCACTCACGAGAGCGCCCCCGGTTTCCGGGGGCGCTCTTGCGTTGGCCGGCCGGATTCGACGCGACACGCTCCTTTAACAGGGGCACACCCGTCGGGCTTGCCACCCATGACAGTTGCCGCCGGGGACTTGCACGGGCATGCCAGCGGAAACTACGTTAGTTCTTCCACGACCGGTTTCAGTCAGTCGAGGCGGGACTATGTCGGACTTTGTTGCGATCACCCTCCGAGCGCCTTTTGACGGAGCAGAGCCAGCACTGGCGAGGCGCTGGGCCCTTGAACTGGAGCGGATGCTCGGAGATGTCGAGAAGGAAGTCAGCCAGACACCCAAGGCTGGCGCGCATTGGCATTGGGCCAGCGACGTCGAGATCCCGCTGCGAGCGCGGGCGAACGGGATCACGCGGGAAACGCTCCAGCACGTCGCCCGCGTGACGAGGTCCGGGCTTCAGGCTGCCACCCTCAAGGGACCCGTCGAGTGGCCCAGCGAGTTTCCGCCAGGCGCACGGGATCGAGCCCGGAAGATAACGAACGACATCAACGAGGCGGAAGTTTTTGCGACTGTAGCGGTCACCGGTGACGCCGACGTGACCCTGGAGCCCGATTTCGCTGAAAGGCATCGGTCCCTTCACGCTAAAAGGGTCCCTTCCACGGTCGAAGGCACACTCCGAAGTCTGGCGGACAGAGGCGGCTGGACGGAAGGCCGCCTGCTCGAACTCTTCACGGGACGCCAAATATGGCTCAGGCTTACTGACACTCAAGGAGACGAAGCTGCCGCGTACTTCCGCAAACGCGTCATTATCGAAGGGTGGGTTGCCTACGACGCGGGTGGCTACCCCACCTCGGTCACACATGTAAGCCGTTTGATGGCTCGTCTTGGCGGTCGGCTGACCGACTATGTCGGAGCGGCGCCGGAACTCACTGGTGGACTAACGCCTGAGGCGTTCCTAGCCAGGATGCGCGCCGAGTGACTGATCAGATTCGGCTTGCGTACTTGGATTCAGTCTTCTTCATTTCGGTCATCACGCCCGTATACCACCGGCTGCCGGCCCTGATACCTTTGCTGAAGCTCATCGACGAAGGCAAACTGCAGACAGTTACCTCCACCATGACGCTTGCCGAAGTTCGGCGATTCAAAAGCGACTCCTTGTCCGTCGGCTACGTTGACGAACAACAGGGCCTGAGGGTTCGCGAAATGTTCGCAACTGGACGGGTGCTGGTTGTACCACTAACCGAGTACATCGCGAATCGCGCTGCAGAGATCGGAAATGACTACCCGGACTTATTGCCGGCAGATTGTGTTCACATAGCGACCGCGGAATTTCAGAAAGTCGACGTTCTATTTACGTACGATGGCGAAGGGAAGGGACGGCGCCGTCCAGGGAAGATGCTGGCTCATGACGGGACAATTGGGCCAGCGATGCTCCGCATTTCCGAGCCTTTCGTCCCGCTTGGCCCGATGTTCGATCTCGCGGCGCTGGATCGTTCGCCGAGGACGCCGCCACAATTCGGCCCGGACGAGCTGGCGCTAAGGCAGGGCTCTTGAGTTGCCAATGCCCCCGAAAGGCAAAACAAATCTTCCTTAAAAACCGTCGCACTGCTCCCGGCGCTGCGCACCTCCAATGCACGGCTCGACCGCCAGCTCGATGTACAATCGGAACGTGGCGTCTCGCACGCCGTCGAAAAGCGCAAGTAGCTACTCCTCCGGCTCGCCGCGATCCACGAGCACTTCGACCGCGCGCTCGGCCGCCAGGTCCTTCGCCACGGCCGTCACCTCGCGGCCGCCGACAACGGCGATCGCGTCAAGGCCGCACTTGCGCAGCGTTTCGGCGCGGTCGGCGGCACGGCGGACGTCCTTCGTGTCCACCACGATCGAAATCTCCAGCGCTGCGTACATCCCCCGGCGCGCTGGGTCGCGGCGGCTCCGGCCGACGAAGAGTCTTTCGGGCTTCGGGAGCGTCTCCCACTCCTCCTGGCGGATCTTGCCAGCCTCCAATGCGTCGACAATGGCGTCGATCTGGTCGGTCCTGGGCGGTTGGATCCCACGCAACAGCTCGGCCATGCGCCAACGAGCGTTGAATTCCGTCGCGAACCGCCAGCCTTCGAGCTTCGCGTCCATACCGTGCAGCCGCTCGATAAGCTGCTGCCTTTGGAGCTGAATCGACGCCAATTATCCCGGCGGGCCGCCGGTCTGCTCGACGTCCGTGATCTCCAAAGGCATACAAGCATCGTACCAGACAGCGACGGGTCGGACGCGCTTGGTAGACTGCGCGAATGACCTCGTCCGACGCTCTCGCCGCGCTAACCGCCCACTTTGCGCAATACTCCCGGCCCGCGGACTACATCAACCGCGCGCACTGCTGCGAGTGCGAGGAGCACTACCTCGAACTGCTTGACGTGCCCGTGGAATGCCTCACCCATGAACACACCGGCGACGGTGCTTGGGACCCGACCGCATTCCTCACGCCCGACGCCTTTCGTTACTACCTGCCGGGCCTCGCGCGGATCGCCGACAGCGACCGCGAGGTGTGGCTCGAGCTGTTCGTGATGCGCATCGGGCTGCACTACACCGAAACGTGTAACGCGGATGATTGGCACGCGATCACCGCGCTGCTCGAAGGCTGGTGGTGCGACGAATCGGTCCCGGAGTGGACGCGCCACGCCCTCGAAGGTGCCCTCGACCTATCGAGGCGCGAACTGCGGGACCGGAAGCTCAGGTGACGCGCGGCCCGGTTCATCCCGTATACTACGGCCTATGGCGACGGAAACCGCCCCTCGGCCCGGTATCGAGATCATCGAGAAGACCGATGAGAAGATCGAGCCGCCTTACCACCTCATCCTCCACGATGACGACCACCATACCTACGATTATGTCATTAGGATGATGCGCGCCCTGTTCGACTACTCGAAAGACAAAGCGTTCGCGATCGCCTGCGTCGTCGATTCGCAGGGCAAGGCGATCGTGCTGACCGCCGCCCGCGGCGAGGCCGAGCGCAAGCAGCACGAGATCCACAGCTTCGGCGCGGACCCCGACATGCCGTCCTCCGCGGGCGCGATGTCGGCGACGATCGAACCCGTAACCTAGCCGTGCAGCCGCATGAGGCGCGACAAGACCAAACGCCACGCAAGCCCGTCGTCACGCGATTCGGCCTCCTGCTGCTCGGCTTAGCGACTGCGACGGGCGTGGCCCTCGGCGCCGCCGCCTTTGCGGGCAGCGGCGAAGGCCAACTCCCGAGCGAACTACCCTATCTGGACGCCGAGGCCACGGCGCTCAGCGGCACAACCCTCGAGGCGCTCATCGCGCAGGCCGACGGCATCGCCGTGATCGACGTTGTCGCCGAGACTGGGCCCGGCGTCCCGACGCCGGGCACCGTGACGGTCGATGACTTCGCCACCTACCTGGTCGTGGTCGCCGCACTCGGCAAGTGGTCAGCTGTCCTCGTTGAAGCGGGGTTCCCGGGGACGCCCGGTATCGCGATGCCGATTGTGCAAGACGCGACCTGGCTCGATGGCCGGCGGCTGGCAACGTTCGATTCGCCACCGCTCACTGCTGGGCGCCAGTACCTGGTCTTCGTGACGCTCGATCCAGCGGCCGACGTGGTGCGCGTTATGGGAGCGCACACGCATCTGCTGCTCGCCGGCAAGCTCTACTTTGCAGGCGCCCGGGGCCTCCCGGGCGGCGGGGCAACGCGACGCGACGCGGCCGTTGCGGAGCTGGCCTTTTGGGCTCTGCCGCTCGACCAAGCGCTCGCGCTGATAGCACGCCGGGCACCGGACTCGCCGCAGCGGCCGAGACCGTGACTAGCGCGACCAGCGCCGGCTCAGCGGAGCGGCCGGCGCCCGAATCGACGGCCGATCAAGCGGCGGCGAAGCATGGGACGGCCATCCAACGGCCGACGGAAGAAGAACAGGCGGCGAAGGAACATGACGGACTTCCTTTTGGTGAGGTGCTCACCCCGTAGATGGCCCCACCCACACCAAAGGTGACGGGCCGCGCCCGTCTACGACCCGGCCCGTTGGCGGCCAGAGACTACATCCCTCGCCCGCGGAAGAGGCGGCGGCGGAGCGAGTCCCAGTAGGTCAGTTTGCGGAGGAAGGAGGACGCTTTGTAAAGCATGTCAGACTCCAGCGTGGTCGAATGTCCGCATTATCGTCTTCCTGCGGAAAATTACTAGCGGGCACTTTTGGGGCCGAGGAAAGAGAGCGTGGTACTGCGCTCTGAAAGCGTGCTCTGCCGGCTCGGCCTAATTCATGCGCGGGTCGAGCGGCGCGTGGGCGAAGAGGGCGAGCTTGCCGTGCTGCCGCTGGAGGACGCGCCGCCAAAGCGTCGCCGGTTCCTCCGTGAACGTA
>CAMAUF010000023.1 GCA_945861295.1 bacterium
CTCGCCGCGGCGGGCACGCCGTTCGTCACGAACCGCACCGGTTCGAACCTCGCGCGCGGCGTGACGGGCTCGCTGGTGGCGGCCGCCGGGCCGTTGGGGCGACTTCGCCTTCGCGCTTCGTCCGGGCTTTTCGAAGTGGACGAGGCTTCCTTGCCCGCCGTCGCCCGGGCGCTCCAACCCACCGTCCTCGTGTTCACGAACCTCTTTCGCGACCAGCTTGACCGTTACGGCGAGGTCGACACCGTCGCCGCGCTGTGGCGGGAAGCGCTCGCCGCCTCGCCGCCCGATGCCACGCTCGTCCTCAACGCCGACGACCCCTCGGTCGCCGCACTGGCGGATGGCTGGCGCGGGCCTGTGCATTGGTTCGGGGTCGATGACGCCAGCTTCGCCTCGGCGGCCGCCGGCGCCTCGGACGCGCGCTGGTGCCAGAGCTGCGGCGGCGCCTTTGTATACGGACTCCGCTTCTTTGCCCACGTCGGGCACTGGCGCTGCGAGGGCTGCGGCCGCGGTCGCGTTCCGCTCGGGACCTCGGCGACGGCGGTCGCCTTCGACCTCGACTCGGCCAGGTTCGTCGTCACCGGCCTTGGCGGGGTCACGCTCCAGCTGACAGGCCTCTACAACGTCTACAACGCCCTTGCGGCGATTGCAGCCGCGCGCGTCCTGGCGATCGAGCCCGCAGCCGTCCTGCGCGGCCTGAGTGCGTCAGAGGCGGCGTTCGGACGCCAAGAGCGCGTCGTGTACCGTGGCCGCACGCTTCGCATCCTACTCTGCAAGAACCCGGCCGGCGCCAACCAGGTCATGCTTCTCTTGGCGGCGCTGGCTCGCCAGGGCAAGGGGCCGTTGGCGGTAGCAGCCATGCTCAACGACGGCTTCGCTGACGGTCAGGACGTGAGCTGGATCTGGGACGTCGACTTCGAAGCGCTGGGCGACTCGGTTTCGGCCGCGTTTTCGGGCGGAGTGCGGGCCGCGGATATGGCCCTGCGGCTTACTTACGCCGGTTGGCCTTCGCCGATCGTCGCGGAGTCGCCTTCCGGATTGCTCGAAGCGCTGGTGAGCCACACCCCGGCGGGCGCCGACATCTTCGTCATGGCGACGTACACGGCGATGCTCGGCCTGCGCGCCCAGCTCGCGCGCGAAGGCGCCGTCACGCCGTTCTGGGAAGGGTAGAATCCCCTGAAGCTAGCGCGAGCAGCTTAACCCGAGTCCGGCGGGTCCGCTTCGTCGATAGCCCGCCGTAGTTCTTCGCGCGGGATGAGCTTGAGGAGCAAGGCGAATGCGCCGGCCACGACCAAGACGTCGTCGAGTTGGCCGAGGATCGGAATGAAGTCCGGGATGATGTCGAAAGGGATGGCCAAGTAGACCACAACGGCGGCGACGACGGCTTTGGCGAGCCACGGTGTCCTCCCGCTCCGCAGGAGGGAGCGGGCCGCCCTGGCTTTGGCTCGCAGGCCGAGCTTGAGGAAGGCCCGGCCGAGAGGGTCACGCCGGACGACGACAACGCCCCAAGCGCCGGCGGCGGCGAGGGCCATCAGCCCAATCAGCAACCAGGCCCACCATGGCATACGGTTAGCGGCGTCCGCGCCAGAGTTGTGACCAGCGGTCCCAGCGCGACGAGTTCGCGGCGGCCTCGGACCGGGCTGGCTCGGCATTCGCGATCGGCTGCGGCGGGCCGCCCGTCACCCGGCCGATGGCGATAGTGACGTTATCGTTCGCTCCGGCCTCGTTCGCCGAAGTCACCGCGAACTCCGCGGCGTCGGCGGCCGTGCGGTCGCGCAACAAGACGATCAGTTCACCGTCGTCGAAGAGGCCGTGGATGCCGTCGCTACAGGCGAAGAGCACGTCATCCTGGCCCCAAGCGATTGGTCCGCCGCAGTCGACTTCGACGCCGGGCCCGCTCCCGATCGCGCGCGTGATCACATTGCGTTCGGGACTCAGCCGGGCCTCGCGGGGCGTCATCAACCCGGCGCGGACGCGTTCGGCGACGACCGAGTGGTCCATCGAAAGCTGTCCCAGCCGGGCCTGGCGGAGGGTGTAAATGCGGCTGTCGCCGACGTTTGCCCACCAGAAGCTGCGCGGCCCCACCAGGCCAGCGACCAGCGTGGTGGCGGCGTTGGCATACCCGTGACCTGGGCCTTCCCGGAAGACGGCCTCGTTGGCGGCCTGGACAGCGCGCGCGAGGGCCTCAGCGGGTTCCGATTCCGCCAGAAAGGCATGCAGGCGGCTCGTCACCACCGCGGAGGCGCGTTGGCTCGCCCAATCGCCGCCGCCCTGGCCGCCTACCCCGTCGGCGACGAGGACGAGCCCCCACTCAGGGGCGCCGGGGACGGGGCCCGCGAAGGCGAAGTCCTGATTGGTGGGCCGTACCGAGCCGCGATGGCTTGCGCAGGCGAGTTCGACGAACTGTTCGATATCCAACGCCGTTCATTCTAGCCTGAACGCGGCGATGGGACGGCAGCGCCGTGGTGGAACCTCGGCGTTAGGCCTGCCCAGGCCTCGCGCCCCGGGCGGCGAAGGTCGCGACCGCCTTGGTCCGGCTGATCTGGGGAGCGCGATGGTGGGCGCGCTCAGAATGGCGTTCGAGCCAGCGGCTCTCGGTTTCCCGCGGCGCGCGGAAGGCTGCGCCGCAGAGGGGACACGTTGTCATCTCTTTGTACCTGTCATAACTGATGTAACTATGTTCGGCGCTGCAAGTTAACGGAACAGTCGGCCGACACGCTTACTGAGGCGGAAAACGGGCACTCGTAGCGCTTTGGCGGGAGTGCATGGGAGTCGAACCCACCCCCCGCCGCGCTTGCGACAGGGCAACCGTTTTGAAGACGGCGAGGACCACCGGATCCCCTCCACTCCCACCATACACTCTACAGGCCCTCGCCGCTAGCACGAAACGGCGACCTGCCCGCGCCTCGCCGGCCCGAGTTTTGGGAATCGTTGGGTGAATCGCTTGACGATGCATCGAAAAGTGATAGAGTGAGGCCATGGTCGAACCCGGCTCGTTCCTTCCCCTCCCCCAGGCGCAATTCCACATCCTTGTGGCGCTCACGACCGGAGAGCTGCATGGGTACGCGATCATGCAGGCCGTCGAACGGTCGTCGGGCGGCGTCGTCCGCATGGGGCCAGCGACGTTGTACGGGAGCATCAAACGGCTCGTCGACGCGGGGTTGGCCGAAGAGCTCGACCATCGACCCTCGGCCGACGACGACCAGCGCCGGCGCTACTACCGGCTGACCGGGACCGGCAGGCAAGTGTGCCTTGCGGAGGCCGATCGCCTGGCGGAACTGGTGCGGATGACACGGGCGAACCTACGCCCGGGGACGGCGTGACATGCCTGTCTACGAGAAGTCCTACCGGGTGCTCATCCGCCTCTACCCACGGGGCTTTCGACGCCACTACGGCGAAGACCTCGTCCAAGCCTTCGACGACCTGGTCGAGCGTGACGGCCCTGCCCGCGCATGGCGCCGCACCGCCCTCGACCTGCTTGTCACCGTACCCCGCTACCGATTGGAGACTGTGATGAACCCTTGGCAAAGCACCCTCGCCCTGCAACTGACGGTCGGCGGCCTCATTGTGGCTGGCATCCTCAGCGTCCTCTTCGGCCTCCTTCCGGGGATTATCCTGCTTCCGGCGGGAGTGATCCTCGCGCTGATCCAGCGCAGCCAGCTCGCGAGGTCCATGCGTGCGCCCGATAGGCGAAGGCGCCGCCGGATTCTGCTCACGGCCGGTGGCCTCGCGGTCGCCTGTGTGCTCGGGACGACAGGCATGTACATCGACCTTATGGGCGACGATCATTGGCCCGGCCCGAAGCTCCTGCTCTATAACGTCTTCTTCTTCGTCACGGCGATCGGGGCGCTCGGATGCTTGGCGGCCGGTCTGCGCAGCCCGAAGGATCGGCCGGTCGGCGCGGCCCGCGCGGCCCGCAGCTGACTCCGACACAACGGGCGAAGTGACGATCGTGCGGCGCTCGGAGGCTGGTCCCTCGCGGCGACGGCGCTCTGTACCGGTCGCCGCACCCGGGTGGCCTGCGCCGTGGTCCAGTGGGCACGCTGCGCGGGGCAAGCCCGTGAGCAAGACCGCGCCCCGCTTCCATTCAGCTGACAACGGCCTTGCGTTCCCTGGTCGGAGCGCCCCCGCTACCATGGCCTCTCTTCAGGAGGCAACAATGACTGATATTTCCAAGCTCTTCGACCTCACCGGCAAGGTCGCCGTCGTTACGGGAGGCAGTCGCGGCCTTGGCCGCGAAATGGTCCTCGGCTTCGCCCAAGCCGGCGCCGATGTCGTCATCGCGAGCCGCAAGCTCGAATCCTGCGAGGAACTCGCCGCAGAAGTTCGGGCGGCCACGGGCCGCCGCGCCCTCCCCGTCGCCTGCCACGTCGGCGATTGGGGCCAGGTGGAGGCGCTGGCCGAACGTGCCTACGCCGAATTCGGCAAGATCGACGTGCTTGTCAACAACGCTGGCATGTCGCCGCTTTACTCGCACATCAGCCAGGTGACCGAAGCGCTGTACGACAAGGTCCTCGATGTGAACCTCAAAGGCCCCTTCCGGCTGACGGCGATGGTCGGCACCCGCATGGTCGAGCAGGGCGGCGGGTCGATCATCATGGTTTCGAGCAACGGCTCGATGAATCCGCGCGCCGACATCATCCCCTACGCGGCCGCCAAGGCTGGCCTCAACGCCATGACCGTCGGCTTCGCCCACGCCTTCGGCCCGACTGTGCGCGTGAACTGCATCATGCCTGGCCCGTTCCTCACCGACATTTCGAAGGCCTGGGACCTCGAAGCCTTCAACAAGCGGGCGGCCACGAACATCTTCCTCAAGCGGGGCGGCGAAGCACACGAAGTTGTCGGCGCAGCGCTGTACTTCGCCTCCGACGCCTCCAGCTACACGACGGGCGCGGTGCTGCCGATTACCGGTGGTTCGTAGGCGGTCATTCGTCCAAGCAGGTCGCGTCGATCCGCGGCCAGCGTTCGACCGTGTTGTCGTCGCTATCGAGGACGATGACGGCATGGCCGTCATCGTCCGGCCTGATCCAGAGTTCTTTGCCGCCTTTGTGGTAGCGCGTCTTGACGATGCCCGATGGGACGGTGTCGTCGATGCGGTACGCATCGGCCATCGTCGCCTCGCCGAGTGGGTCCGAAGCGAACCGCAGCAGCCCCGTCGCCGGGCCTTGCTTGGTCACGCTCGCGACCACCGCGGCCGGCACGGTGAGGATTCGCACGTGCTCCCAGCCGCAGGCCTTGGGGGCGGCGTTCTCGCGGACATCGAGCCGTTTGCCGTCCTCCTCAAGGGTTGGCCCGGCCCAGCGATCCGTGCAGCTGGAGAGCAACGCGCCAGCGGTGGCGACGGCGAGCAAGGGGACGGCGAGCAGCATGGGCTCAGTATGCCAGGTGGCGTGGGCCGGCGTCGGTCACACCAGACCGCGAAAGAAGCCCGCCAGGGGGCGGGCTTCTTTCGCCTGTGGAGGACAGGACTCCCGGCTCTAGGCGTTGCGGCCCGGAATCGCGAGGTCGTCCGGCGGCGGAGCGGGGTTTCCGATGCCCTGCATCAACTGCGTCGGCACGACCATGCGCAGTTCGTCGAGCGTCCACTTGCCGTGCTTGTAGATGTTGCGCATCGGCGGGTAGAGGTCGGCGAGCAGGCCGACGGCGCCGCCGGCCACCTGGAAGATGCGGCCGTTGATATTCCAGGCCTCATCGAGCAGGAGGTAGACGGTCATTGGAGCAACCATGTCGGGCCCTCGCATGGCGGCTGCTTCTTCAGAGGCGCGATTCGATGCGGCCGCCGGCGGCGGCCCGCCCCCAGCGATCCCGCGGGATGCGCGCAACTCGCGGGATGCCGCCGGCACCGTCGCCGTCAACCGCGTCGCGGCGCCCGGGGCGATGCAGTTCACGGTCACCCCGTAGCGCCCGAGGTCGCGCGCGCAGACGCGCGTGAGGCCCGCGACGCCAGCCTTGGCGGCGCCGTAGTTCGCCTGGCCCGAGTTACCGCCGAGTCCCGAAACGGAGCTGTAGTTGATGATCCGGCCGTAGCGTTGCTGGCGCATGAGCACCGAGGCCGGCTTGATCGTCGTAAAGTGCCCCTTAAGGTCGACGCGGATGACGTCGTCCCATTCCTGCTCCGTCAGGTTGAAGACCATGCGGTCGCGCAGGATGGCGGCGAGGTTGATCAGTCCGTCGAGCCGGCCGTAGCTGTCGAGCGCCGTGCGGATGACGCTTTCGCCGCCGTCCATGGTCGAGACATCCGCGAAGTTCGCGGTCGCCTCGCCGCCGGCGGCCTTAATTTCGGCGACGACTTGGGCCGCCGGGCCATCGTCGTGGCCGGAGCCGTCCGGGTTCACGCCGGGGTCGTTGACGACGATGCGTGCGCCTTCGCTTGCGGCGAGCAGCGCGCACTCGCGGCCGATGCCGCGGCCGGCGCCAGTCATCGCGACGACTTTGCCTTCGAGAAGTCCTGCCATCCTTGAAACCCCCAGTTGTTTACGCAGAACGGGCACGCGACCGTGTGGCCGGCGTGCCCGCTCAAGTACGTCCATGCCGCGTTTCCGCCCGGCCTCGGCGCCGCTGCAACGGCGACGGGTCGCGCGGGTCGCGGTAGGTTAGTTGAAGAGCTTGACCGTCGCGGAGCCCGGCGTCGTCTTCGTGCCGTCGGCCTTCTCGGTCCAGCACTCGATATCGACGAGCTTCTCGCCGTTTTCTTCGTACTTCCGGCGGACGATGCCCTTGCAGATGATGTCGTTGTTCGGCTCGTCCATGCCCCGGTAGCTGCAGCCGTACTTCTTGATCCGGCCGCTGGCGCCCACCCAATCGTGGACGAGCTGGCCCAGGAAGGCGTTCTTCAGCGCGCCGTGGACGATGATGTTGTTCAGGCCTGTGCCGAGGGCAAAGTCCTTATCGTAGTGGATCTGGTAGAAGTCCCCAGAGCCGGCTGCCCACTGCACGAGCTGCTGGCTCGTGCAGTTCTTCTTGAGGACCGGGAGTTCCTGGCCCTCGCTGATCTCGCTGAATTTCAGTCCCATCGCGTTTCCTCCTTTAGTAGCGGATGCCGGTGCCGGTCATGATAGCGACGACCTTGCCGTCGCTCACCCGCTTGTACTCGGTCTTGCTGGTGGTGATCAGCATGTCGCCGATGCCGCCCTTGCGCTCCTGGATGTCGGAGACGTAGCCGACCGACTCCAGGACGTCGCCGGCGCAGATGTCGTCGAAGTACTCGATATCGGTGCCGCCGTTGAGGATGCGCTTGAGCGGGCGTCGCGGCTGGGGGCCAGCCGTTGGGCCACCGCCGCCGCGGCGTCCGCCGAAGGTCGGGTCGCTGTAGCGCGGGTCGTACACGGGCGTTCCCAGGTAGCCTGGGGGGCAGGGGATGCTCCGGTAGCCAGCCTTCTTGGCCTCGGCTTCGTCGAAGTAGATCGGGTCGACGTGGCCGACCGACCGCGCGAACATCCGGATTTGAAGCTTGTCGACTTCGCTGGTCGTCGGTTCCGAACGCTTGCCGATCGTGGCCCGGAGTTCATCGGTGATAAGCGAATCTTCGTCCGCCATGCGTGCCTCCTGTCGTGATGACCGAAACATACCGAGCGTGGCGATAGGCCGCAAACTGAGGGTGGTTGACGAGTGCCCCGCTGCCGGGACAGGATCGTCCGGCGAGAGGGGGCACCCCGATGGCGGAGGGTGAATGTCAACTGGGTGGACGTTTCCGCAAGTGCCTGAACGCGCCCGTGGAACGCTGCCAGTACTGCGGCCGGCGGTTTTGCGCGGACCACCAACATGTCAACAAAGGGTTCGAATCCGTTTGCGTGCGTGACCTCTGCCGTCGCAAACAGGCCGACCTCGTCGCCCACGCGGAATACCGCGCGCGCGTCAACCGGAGGAATGCAGCCGGCCTGTGCGGCATCGAAGAATGCGGTCCGCACCCAAAGCACCAATGTTCGCTCTGCCAGGGCAACTTCTGCGAGCCGCACGTCGCACAGCGGATGTATCCGTTTCGGTACGGGCGGGTCGTCATCGACCGGCCCGCGAGCGTTTGCCGCTGGTGTTGGGATCGCCGCAAGCTGTGGCGTCACTAAACCTTGCGGTCCGGGGCGAGCGCGTTATCGTCGCTCGGTATCCAACGAGGAGGACGTGACCGATGGGCAGCGACATCCGTGACGACTGGGTCGAACTGGACGGGCTCCGGTTCCATTACCGCGATTGGGGCGATGCCAGCGCGCCGCCGCTGATCTTGCTCCACGGCTTTACGGGCCACGCCCGCTCCTGGGACTCATTCGCCGCCGCGATGTCCCCTCGCTACCGGGTCCTGGCGCTGGACCAGCGCGGCCACGGCGAGAGCGCCTGGACCGATGACTACTCGACCGAGGCCATGGTGAGGGACCTCGCCGGGTTCGTCGCGGCCCTCGGACTGCGCCACTATGACCTGCTCGGCCTATCCATGGGCGGGCGGAACGCGATTCACTTCGCCGGTGGCCGCCCGGATGGCCTTGGCAAGCTGGTGATCGTCGATATCGGGCCCGAAACGGCGGCCGTTGGGACGCAGCGCATCCAGGATTCCCTCCGCGCGAAGGACGAGTTCGCCAGCCCCGAAGACGCCATCGCCCAGGCTCGCGCCGGCAACAGCCGCGCCGACGCGGCCGAGCTCGCCCACCGTGTCCGGAACAACCTTATGCGCACGGCCAGCGGGACCTGGACGTTCCGCTACGACCGTGCTCTGCGCGACCCGGCCCGGCTACGGCCGCGGCCCACGCCCGTAGAGGGTTGGCGGTTGTGGTCGAACATCGCCGCGCCGACGCTCCTCATTCGCGGCGAGCTGAGTGACATCCTGCCGTCCGAGGTCGCGGCGCGCATGGTCCGCGAGCATCCGGACTGCCGGTTGGTCGAAGTGGCCGGATCCGGCCATTCGATCCCGCTCGACGCGCCCCGGGGCTTCCTCGCGGCGGCGCGGACCTTTCTGGGGTGAAGGGTGTTGTCGTCGATCACTCAGCGGCTTTCGCGCGGCAGTACGCGTAAAGCGCGTCGTACAGCGGAAACTCGAGGCGAAGCAGCTCGTGGTCGTCCACGCCCCGATCGCGGAAGCCTTCCGCGATCGCTTGCAATCCCGCCGCTTCGGCGGCCAGGTGGTAAGCGTCGGTGTCGGCTCCGCGGACGATCGCGGCGAGATGCATGAGGCCCGGGGCGACGATCGCGTACTTCTTGATGACGGCGTCGAACGAGCATTCGGCGCCGTGGTGGCCGAGCTCCACGCCCGGGACATCGAAGGGCGTCGCCCCTTCCCGCTCCGCCACGGCCATGACTTCGCCAGGCTCAACGAAGAGGAACTCCGCCTCGGAATCGACGAACCGGGAGATGAGCCAGGGACAGGCGACTCGATCGACCTTGACTCGCTTCCGCGTGACGTATCGCATCGCTGGCAACCTCCTTGGGCGCGGCCTCGGCCGGGCACTATCAAGTGTAGTGCGGTCGAGAGGAGCGCCACCATCCGGCTTTTGGCCGATGCCCGACATTCGTGGAGCGCATCCGCGCACGGCACGGTTCAGGCGAGTTCGACCAGCCGGTCCCCTTCGCGGACGACGTCGCGCGGCGTGACGGCGACGGCTTTCACGGTCCCGTCCGCGACCGCGGTCACGCGGTGCTCCATTTTCATGGCCTCGATCGTGACGACAAGCGTGCCTGCTTGGATGGCGTCGCCTGGGTTCACGTGGACCGCCGCGATGGTGCCGGCCAGGGGCGCGGTGATGACTGTAGCGCCGGTTTGCACAGCTTTTGCCCGCGACGGTAACCGCGGCGGGGCGGCGAGAGCGACGCCCTGCGGCCATTCAGCGGCTGCTCCCGCCTCCACAATGTCGCCCGCAACCGTGACGCTTCCGCTCGGGTGCAAGCGCGCTTCATGCGAAGCGGCCCCGTCGCCCACCCAAAGCGCCAAGCTCCCTGCGCCGATCCACCGCGCTGGCCGCTCGGCCCAACGGAAGCGGGCGGCCGACGCGATGCTGGAGCGCGCCGGCGCCGCCGCTTCGAGCAGCTCTGGAAGCGTCCGTTCGAGCCAGCCGGTGTCCGTCGCGCCCGCCGCGAACTCAGGGTGCCTCGTCACGGCTCGGAGAAGCCGCTGGTTGGTTGCGACGCCTTCCACCTCGAGCGCTGCCAGCGCCAGCATCTCGAGGGAACGAGCGCGGTCGTCGCTGTGGACGAGGAGCTTCCCGAGCAGGGAGTCGTACTCCATGGGGACGCGATCGCCTGGACCGTAGCCGAGGTCGGTCCTGGTCGCCCCTGTCGCGGCGATTCGGCGGATCGAGCCCGTCGAGGGCCGGAACGCCGCCGACGGATCCTCGGCGTTTATCCGCAACTCAATGGCGTGGCCGCGGTGGACGATTTCGTCTTGGCGAAGCGGAAGCGGTTCGCCAGCGGCTATGCGCAGTTGCCATTCGACCAAATCGAGCCCGGTTACGAGTTCGGTGACCGGGTGCTCGACCTGAAGGCGCGGATTGACTTCGATGAACCAAAACGGGCGCACTCCGTCGGCGTCCGGTTCGCCCACGAGAAACTCGACCGTGCCGGCGTTCACGTAGTTGGCGGCCCGCGCGATCGTGAGGGCGGCCTGGCAGAGCGCCGCGCGGAGCGATGCGTCGACGACGGGGCTCGGTGACTCCTCGATCAACTTCTGGCGGCGCCGCTGCACGGAGCAATCCCGTTCTCCGAGGTGGACGAGGTTGCCGAATGTGTCGCCAAAGACCTGGACTTCGACGTGGTGCGCCCCTTCGATCAGCCGTTCGAGCAACAGTCCTGGGTCGCCGAAGGCGCTGAGCGCCTCCCGGCGGGCGCTGGCGAGCGCCTCCGGCAGGGCTTCCGGGTTGCGGACTTCGCGCATGCCGCGCCCTCCGCCACCTCCGCGCGCCTTCACGAGCAACGGCAACCCGAGATGCGCGGCCTCCCGCACTAGCGTTGCGTCGTCGTCATCGCCATCCCAGCCAGGGACCGTCGGCACACCCACCGAGGCCGCGAGCCGCCGCGCAGCCGACTTGTCGCCGAGCGCGCGAAGTGTGTCCGGCGCTGGCCCAATGAACGTGACGCCCCGAGCGGCGCACGCCTCGGCAAAGGCGCCGTCCTCACTGAGGAAGCCGTAGCCCGGATGGATGGCGTCGCAACCCGCCCGGTCGGCGGCGTCGAGCACACCGCGGACATCCAAATACGTCTCGGCCGCCGAATACCCTTCAAGGACCTCGACCCGGTCGGCTGTCCGCGCGGCGAGTCCGCGACGGTCCGGCACAGAGGCGGCGGCCACGCTCGGAACGCCCAACCGGCGGAGAGTCCGCGCGATCCGGGCGGCGACCTCCCCGCGGTTGGCGATGAGCACGGAACGGAACATGCGCGCGAGCGTAGCAGCCTCGGTGGCCAGGCAATAGGCACGCATCAGCGCACGCGGTCCCGTACCCCCATACTTTGCCGAGTCCTATCGCTAGGGAACTACGCCGTCGGGAATGGATGACCGGCCTCAAGGGCCCTCGGTTGAGGTCCTCAGTTCAGCCACACTCGAGTTCGCGTTCGGCGTCTTTTCGTTCCTGCAGCGCGACAAGAAGGGCCACCGCGGCGCATGGGTCGCCAATGTGCATGGCCGAGCGGGCGACCTCGTCGATAGGATGAACGCGTTCTCCGAGAGCCTCGCGCCGCAGCTCGCGGTCCCGTGCGACGAATGGGGCGATGTGATGGTCCTCATCGACCGCGCTGACATGCTCGAACGCATGGAGCCGGAGCGGTTCTTCGGCTGGCTGCGGTCGCCCCTGGCTGACTTCTCGGACCCTGGAGACCTCGAGTCCGAGTCGGCGGAGGCCAATGGCGCGAGCCACCATCCTCGCAACCACGCCGTATCGGCCGAGCCCACCGCGGACCGTCCCGCCAGGGGTGAGACGCCGTGGCATCTCGGGCGCGTCCGTGCTCTCCGCCATGATCGAGGCGCTGAAGGTTTGCTGCTTCCGAGGCAGTCACGCCCTGTCCGGGGACTACGCGTTCAGACGCATCCCCGGCACGGGCCACTCGGCCGTGAGCACCTCGCCGGCCTGCGATGAGGTGACGAACAGCGTGCGGAAGTCGGGCCCGCCGAAGCACGAATTCGTGATGCCCTCTCCGGGCAGTTCGATCACCTCGATCGGGCGCCCGTCGGCCATGTCGAGGACGAACAGGCTCTTCGTCCGGAAGCCGGCCACAATCATTCGGCCCAGTGAATCGACGCAGAAGCCGTCTGGGATCGAGCGGCGGCCGATGTTGCCGTTGGCCCTCGGCGCCGAAAGCTTGCCCGGGCCTTCGACTTCGAAGGACAGCAAGTTGCCGTTCACCGATTCGCAGACGATGAGCCGCTGGCCGTCGGCGCTGAGGCCGATGCCGTTCGGAAACTGAAGGCCGCTGGCGACACGCACAGCCACTCCGTCGGCGCCCACGTAGCAGACGCTGCCGGGCGGGCCGAAGCCGTTGGGGTTAGTGAACCAG
>CAMAUF010000024.1 GCA_945861295.1 bacterium
TTGCGAGCGCCTCCGCGCCGGCGAACAACCGTCGGCTGCGTTCATCGAAGAGCGTCCGAATGGCCTGGAAGCGAGTTGCGATTGCTACTTCGTCGAACATGCAGCGATTGTAGAATAGCTCACGTTAATTTTCTGACAGACTCTTAGCCTGAAAGCGGCTTCTTGCTACGGACATCCAAAGAGCGTCGCCTCTCTCGCTACGCGATCAGTGGGGCGATCGCTGTGAGTGACCTGACTCGCACCGCGGGTAGCGGGGGGTTGGCGTCGGACTCGTAGCGGTCGAGCCAGAAGAGCCGAGCAAAGCCCGCCACCAGCCCGCCCTCGATATCCGCGGAAAAGCTATCGCCCACGAAGGCCGCATCCGCGGCGGCGACTCCGGCCGCACGGCAGCCGTCGGCGAACGCCTGCGGATGCGGCTTCCTGAAGGGGTCG
Organism: bacterium; assembly: GCA_945861295.1. Classification (GTDB taxonomy): domain Bacteria; phylum Chloroflexota; class Dehalococcoidia; order Tepidiformales; family Tepidiformaceae; genus CAMAUF01. Next base: position 433 of record CAMAUF010000024.1, read on the forward strand.
TCGCACATGAAGATGCTCGCGAAGCGGTCGACGACACCCAGGCGGCTCAGCGTCATGCGCGCGAAGGGGCTGTTGCTGATCACGCCGAGGGTGAAGCGCTGCCCGAGCTGGTCGAGCGCGGGCAGCGCGTCGGGGAAGAGCGGCGGCGGTTCGAGCCCTTCCCGGAACGTTGCGGCCGCCCGTTTGCGCCGCTCACGGGGCCAATCCGGAAAGGCGCGGTCGAAGGGCTCCTGGGGCTCGAACAACAGGCGCCAATGGCCCCGGTCGACGACGCGCCCGTGCTCAATCCGCCAGGTATAGCCGCGGATCTCCTCCCAAAGGCTGCGGAGGGCCAAGGCGTCTCCATCAAGGCCAACCGAGGCGAGCGCGGGGCCCGCGGCCCGATCGATGGCCGCCGGCCAGTCCGTCAGCGTGTCATCCATGTCGAACAGCACCGCCCGAAGCGGCATCTCGCGCCTCACTCATGCTGGCCCGCTAGCGGTCTGGCTGGGGAAAGAGGCCGATCAAGTTCTCCTCTTCGGTGGGGAGACTGCGCTTGATCACGTCCAGGTTGTCGAGCGCGAAGCCCGCGCCGATCGCGACACACTCCAGGGGGTTGTCCGCGACATAGCAGGGCACGCCAGTCTCCTGGGTCAGCAGTTCATCGAGGTGGCGGAGCAGCGCACCGCCGCCGGTGAGGATTATGCCGCGGTCGATCACATCGGCGGCGAGTTCAGGCGGCGTCTTTTCGAGCACGGCGCGGACTGTCTGCACGATCGTGCCGAGACAGTCCTGGATGGACTGCGCGACTTCAACGCTCTGCAACGTAATCGTCTTGGGCAACCCGCTGAGCAGGTCGCGCCCCCGAACTTGGGTGCTCAAGCCCTGGTCGAAGGGCAAGGCGCTGCCGATGGCGATCTTGATCTCCTCGGCCGTCTTTTCGCCGATGATCAAGTTATGTCGTCTTCGCACGTAAGCCATGATCGCTTCGTCGAGCCGGTCGCCCGCCATCCGGACGGACTCGCTGACGACGATGCCGTAGAGCGAGATGACCGCGGCCTCGGTCCGGCCCCCGCCCACATTCACGATCATGTTGCCCCGCGCCGAATGGATGGGGAGTTTCGCGCCGATCGCGGCGGCCAGCGGTTCCGGCACGAGGTGCGCTGGCTTCCGCGCGCCCGCCTGCTCCGCGGCATCCCGTACCGCGCGTTGTTCGACGCTGGTCACGCCGGCCGGCACCGTGACCATGACTTCTGGGCGCACGAGGTTGAAGCGCCCTCCGATGAGGCCGATGAAGTACCGCATCATCGCCTCGGTCGTGAGATAATCGGCTATAACGCCATCGCGCATCGGCCGGATGACGCTGATCGAACCCGGCGTGCGGCCTTGCATGGCGCGCGCTTCCCTGCCGACCGCGACGATCGCGTTGTCACGGTTGTGCCGCGCCACGACGGATGGCTCGTTGACAACGATGCCCTGGCCTTTCATGTAGACGAGGATGTTGGCCGTGCCGAGGTCGATCCCGACCTTCTTGGGCTTCCACATTTCAAACGCCATGGACGCGCTCCACTTCCACGCCGAGTCCGCGCAGCTTTTCCTCAAGGCGTTCGTAGCCGCGGTCGAGGTGATAGATGTCCTCAATCACGGTTGTGCCCTCCGCGACCAAGGCCGCGAGCAGGACGGCCGCGCCTGCCCGGACATCGAGGGCGAACACGCGCGTGCCGTGCAGGCGCGTCGGCCCGCGGACGACCGCGGCTGACCTGGTCTGGGCGACCGTGATGTCGGCGCCCATCTTTCGCAGCTCGTCCACGTATAACAACCGATTGTCGAAAACGCGTTCGAAGATGTGGGACTCCCCCTTCGCCTGTGTCAGCATAGCGGTCATCTGGGCTTGGAGGTCCGTCGGCAGGCCAGGGTAGGGCAAGGCCTGGAGGTGGATGGCGTCCAGAGGCGAGCGGCCCGGCCCGATCGCGATTGCTTCGCCATCGCGGGTCACCGTCGCGCCAGCCGCCGCAATCTTCGCGAGCGGCGCCTCCATCGAGGCAATCGGGGCGCCCTCGATCCGGACGGTCCCGCTGGTCGCCGCCGCCGCCGCCGCGAACGTGCCGGCCTCGATCCGGTCCGGCATGACGGACCAGGCGGCCCCTCGCAACGCGGGAACGCCTTCGACTTCGATCCACTGCGTGCCGATCCCCGAGATGTTCGCGCCCATGACGCGGAGCAACTCGGCCAGGTCCCGGACCTCGGGCTCCGTCGCCGCGTTCGCGATCACCGAGTGGCCCTTTGCCAGCACGGCCGCCATGAGCACGTTCTGGGTGCCGGACACGGACGGGTAGTCCATGAAAATCTGAGCGCCGCGAAGTCCGCGGGGCGCGCTCGCGACCCAGCGGTCGCCGCTCCAATCGACCTCAGCCCCGAGCGCGCGGAAGCCGTCGATGTGGACATCGATCGGACGCTGACCGATTGAGTCGCCCCCGGGCATCGGGCAGGCAGCGTGGCCGTGGCGAGCGAGGAGCGGGCCCATCACCTGAAACGAGGCCCGGTTGCGCTTGATGAGGTCCTTCGGCGCCTCGGTGGAATGGACGCCGCGCCCGCTGAGCCGCAAGGCGCCGCCTTGCTCTTGACTTCCCGCCCCGCCAATCCGGGTGATCAACTCCGCGATATCGGTCGCGTCGCTGATCGCCGGGACGTTGCTAAGGACGACGTCTTCGTCCGTCAGGAGCGAAGCGCACATGGCCGCGAGGGCGGCATTTTTGGCCCCGGAAATCTTGACGACGCCGCGCAAGGAAACGGGTCCGCGGACCCGGAATTGGTCGTATGACGCCTGGTCGGTCATGAACAACCTCAGCGTAGGCTCGTTCGTCAATAAGGCATAGGCGAGGCCTGTCGCTCAGGCGAGCCGGTTTACCGCCGCCGCGATGAACTCGATGTCTTCCGGGCCTAGCGACGGATGCACCGGGAGGCTCAGTACCAATTCGGCCGCCGCTTCGGCGTTGGGGCAGCTCGCCGAGTCGAAACCCATCTTCCGCATGATCGGCTGGCGGTGGATCGGGATGGGGTAGTGGATCGCCGTGCCGACCCCGGCTTCCTTGAGGGCTTCCTGTAACGCCGCCCGGCCGGAGGGGACGCGGATTGTGTACTGGTGAAAGACGTGCCGGTCGCCAGCCCGAACTCGCGGCGTCTCCACCGTCCGGATCAGCCTCGAGAGCGCTTCCGCGTTGGCGATTCGCGTTTCGTTCCAGGCTTCGATGTGGCCCATCTGCACGACTCCGATCGCCGCGTTCAAGTCCTGCATGCGCCAGTTGAGACCGAAGTGCTCGTGGACATACCGCTCTTCTTGGCCATGGTTGCGGATGATGCGGCACATCCGCGCCACCTCGTCGTCGTCGGTGGTGATCATCCCGCCTTCGCCGGTGGTCATGTTTTTGGTGGGGTACATGCTGAAGCAGCCCGTGCCGAAGGCGCCGACGCGACGGCCGCCATGTTCGGCCCCGTGCGCTTGCGCCGCATCTTCGACAAGCGCGAGGCCGTTGTCCGCGCACAACTCCGCAATCTCCGCGATCCGCGCCGGGTGGCCGAAAAGATGCACGGGCATGACAGCCTTGGTGCGCTCCGTGATCGCCGCCTCGACACAAGCGGGGTCCAGGTTGAGGTCGAACGGGTCGACGTCGGCGAACACCGGCGTCGCACCGCAGGCGATGATGCTGGTGGCCGTTGCGATGAAGCTGAACGGCGTCGTGATCACTTCGTCGCCGGGTCCGACGCCGTGTGCCTGGAGGGCGACGATCAGCGCGGCCGTGCCGCTGTTCACGCCGATCGCGTGCTTCACGCCAATATAGGCGGCAAAGGCCGCTTCGAACTCCGCCGTCTTGGGACCTTGGGCCAACTGGCCGCTCTCCATGACCGCCATGACCGCTTCACGCTCTTCGCGTCCGATGAGGGGCTTGGCGACTTGGATGAACGGCCGGGGTGCAGTGTCGGTCATGCACGGGTCCTTTCGCGTTGGCTGGCCCCCGGGGGCAGGCGCCTCGCCAGCACTTCGAGCGCCGCCTGGGAGCTTAAGTCGTTACCTAGGAATCCAGCGTAGCAACGCCTTCCGGTGTGCGCTGGTAGCGACGCCCGCAGGCGAGGCAGGCGAGGGCAGCGTCGAGCGGCCTCGCACAGACGCAGGCCCAGCCCATGTGGCGCGCCGGTGTCCCCGCCACAACCTCGTGGTCGGCGACGCTCTTGGTCACCGTCGACCCGGCCGCAACCAGCGCCCATCGTCCGATCGTCAGCCCCGGCAAAATGACCGACCGGCTGCCGATAGCCGCGCCGTAACGGACGGTCGACCCGTCGCATTCCCAGTCCTCGGTGGTCTTAATCGAGCCATCCGGGTTGATCGCTCGCGGATATTTATCGTTGGTAAAAACGACCTCTGGGCCGACGAAGACGCCGTCTTCGAGCGTGGTGCCTTCGTAGACGCAGGAGTAGTTCTGCACCTTGCAGTTGGCGCCCAACGAGACATCGCTGCCGATATAGACGCCCTTGCCGATAATGCAGCCAGGCCCAACGACCGCGCCTTCGCGGACCTGGGCCTGGTGCCAAATGCTGGCGCCCGCCCCAATCGTCGCCTTGGCGCTGACTTCCGCCGTTTCATGCACTCGGAACGCGCTCATCGTCCGCCTCCACGACACCGAGGCTGTCGGCGTCATCTTGTCCTGATTCCAAGCCGTAGCGGCGGACGACGAGGTGGATACGCCGCTTCAGCTCATCCGCGTCGCCGCGGAGCAGGCTCGCCGTCTCGTCGATCAGGCGGATCACCTCGTGCTCGTCGACCGCCACCGAAGCGACCAAGCGCCGCACCTTGGGATGGCTGGTGGGCAGCATTTGTTCGAAGTCCGCCACCAGTTCCTCACGCAGCTTCTCGCCGGGGCGCGGGCCCGTGAAAACCACCTTGATGTCCTCGTTCGGGCGCAGACCCCGCAGCCGGATAATGCGCTCGGCCAACTCGAGGATGTTGATCTCCTCGCCCATATCGAGCATGTAGATGCTGCCGGCGCCCGGGAAAGCTCCGGCCTGGATCACGAGGCTGACGGCCTCCGGGATCGAGATGAAATATCGCATGGCGTCGGGATGAATGACCGTCACCGGCCCACCGCGCTCGATCTGGGCCATGAAATGTGGGACCACGGAACCGCGGCTGCCCATGACGTTGCCGAACCGCACGGCGACGAAACGCGTCCGCTCCGCCGAACGGGCGTACGCGAGGACGAGCAACTCAGCGATACGCTTGGTCGCGCCCATCAGACTCGACGGGCGCACCGCCTTATCGGTCGAGATGAGCACGAAGCTGCCGGTCTCGAACGCCCGCGCCGCACGTGCCACGTGGAGCGTACCGAGGACGTTGGTCTTAAACGCTTCGTCCGGATGCTCTTCCATGAGCGGTACGTGCTTCAGAGCGGCGGCGTGGTACACCACATCGGGACGGACACGGGCGAAGATCTCCAGAACTCGCGCTTCGTCGGTGACGTTCGCCACCCAAAGCTTGATTGTCGTGTCCGGCGAGGCGGCGTGAGCGAGGTCGAACGAGAGGTCATAGAGGCCAGACTCGTTCGTGTCGAGCAGATGCAGCGCTAATGGGCGAAAGCCCAGCACCTGACGGCAGAGCTCCGAGCCGATCGAGCCCGCCGCGCCCGTCACAAGCACGACCTTGTCCTGGACGGAATCCGAGCAGGCGGCCGCGTCGACTTGGACGGGCTCACGGCCAAGCAGGTCCTCGAGCGTGATGGCCCGAAGGGCGTCGCGCGCGCCGCCCAACACCCAGCGGTCGACGCTAGGCACCATGCGGACCGGCACGTTCAGCCGTTGGCAGACGCCCGTGACGTCGCGGACGACTTGGCCGGCCGCCTTCGGCAACGCTATGGCCACGAGTTCCGCGTCGTACCGGCTGATCACGTGGTCGAGGTCGGCGATGCGACCAAGGACGCGGAGGCCGTGGATCCGGGTGTGCTTGAGCTTCGGGTCATCATCCAGGTAGCCGATTGGCTGGTAGTCGAGCTGAGGGTTGCTCTGCATTTCGCGCGCCAGGAGTTGGCCCGTGTGGCCAGCCCCAATGATCAGGAGCCTCGGCGACGCTTTCGCGCCCCAGGACACGCGCGTCAGGAGCCGCGTCCGCATCTTCACGCCAGCCATGCCCATGAAAACCAACGACCCAGCCACGAGCACGACGCCCAGCGGTAAGTGACGCTTCTCCACGAAGAAGTCCACCACGAAGACGATCGCCGTGACCGCCGTAGCCGCTCGGAAGAGCGCGATGATGTCGCCGAGGCTGCCGTAGGTCCAAACCGTCCGATAACCCCCGGAAACGGCGGTGGCGAGGATGTACGCGGCCGCGAGCAGCGGCAGGAGTCGCAAGGTGAGCGCGCCGCTGGCGTGCGGCACGTCGCTTTCGAAGCGGAGGACGAGCGCAGCCGCATAGGCGGCCGCGACCACCAGAACATCGAGCACGATGGCCCCGGCGACGTGGAGGGGGTCGCCCGCGAAAAGCCGCCGTGGCGACCACTTTCGCAGGCCTTCTCCCCATACGGCTGTCATCGAGCGCCCGCCCCGCGGGCGACGGCCCAGCCTGTCAGCACCAGGATCCGGAGGTCGGTCAGCAACGAATGATCATCCACGTAGGCGAGATCATAATTGATAATGGCGTCATACGGGAGGTCGGAGCGGCCGTTGAGCTGGGCGAGCCCCGCGATGCCCGGAAGGACCTCGTGGCGGCGATGGTATTCGGGCGGATACTGCGCCACCAACTCCGGGACCTCCGGCCGCGGCCCGACCAGGCTCATCTGGCCGAGAAAGACGTTGACCAGGTTCGGCAGCTCGTCGAGCGAGGTCCTGCGCGCGAACGCCCCGAGCCGCGTCACCCTCGGCTGGGGCTCGTCGCCGGGAGTAAAGACGTACCGCTGCCAGTCCTGGACGACCCGCTCCGGCTCCCCGCCGGGAGCGGCATGCCGCATCGTGCGCAGCTTGTACATGCGGAAGGGCGCGCCCCGTAGGCCAACCCGCTCCTGGACGAACAAAGGCCAACCGCGGAGCTCCATAGCCAACGCGAGCGCCATGACGGCGGTGATTGCCGCAGCAAGCGGGGCGAAGGCGAGGGTCGCGGCGAGATCGAACACGCGCTTTACCACACTCGGAGGCTACGGACGGCCCCACTTAGGTACCATCCCGGTCCTGCCTCGAGGCGCGTCCATCGGCGCCGGCGCCGTGTGCCGACGGCCCACTCGGCCTCGGAAGAAGGGCCTTTCGGCCGGACTGGCCAGACAGCCAGTTTCCTATGCTGAGGTCGCCCTCAGCGGACCCGCGCGAGGGACGCTCCCTGGAGGCGATCGACATGGTCGAAACTCTCACCGGCACCAACCGCTCGGCTGGCCCGTCCTATCGTCAACTCCTCGACCTGGACAGCAAGCCGGTCCCGGACTTCCTTCGAATCGACTCCCCGCTTGCCCCAGGGCCAACCCGCGTGCCCGTCGAGCGGTACTACTCGAAGGCGTTCCACAACCTCGAAGTCGAGAAGATCTGGAGTCGCACCTGGCAGATGGCCTGCCACCTGGACGACATCCCCCGGATCGGCGACTACTCCGTGTACACGATTGCTCACCTCTCGTTCCTCGTCGTGCGCACCTCAGAGACAGACGTGCAAGCGTACGTGAACGCCTGCCTCCATCGGGGTCGGCTCATTCGCGAGGTCGACGGCAAGGGTGCCCGCGACCTGCGTTGCGCGTTTCATGGCTGGGCCTGGAACCTCGACGGATCAGTCCATGAAATCCCGTGCCAATGGGACTTTCAATACCTCCAGCCAGGCCAAGCGGCTCTGCCGCAGGTCAAAGTCGGGATCTGGCATGACTTCGTTTTCATCAACCCGGACCCCGAAGCGGGTTCGCTTCGGGACCACATCGGCGATTTGGACCGTCACTTCGTCTCGCTCCCGTACGAAAAGCGCTTCAAGCAGGCGCACGTGGCCAAAGTCCTTCGCTGCAACTGGAAGGCAGCCCAGGAAGCATTCATGGAGGCCTACCATGTGGTCGCGACGCACCCCCAAATCCTTGCCGGCATAGGCGACGCGAACTCCAAGTACGACGCCTTCGTGAACTACTCCCGCGCGATCTCGCCCGGAGCCACTCCGAGCCCGCACCTCATGGGCTACCCGGAGATGGAGCCGTTGCCCGACGCGAGCGCCACCAAGGTGCGCCACCCCCTCAGCGGTTCGATCTACGAGTTGCGCCCCGACGGCTTGATCCACGTTTCCACGCGAGATGGCCGGACTGGCGTCTTCCGCGATGACGGTAGTTGGGTCGATGGCGAACTGGGGCAGGCGGATCCGAACATGTGCAACTGGGTCGGGCCGCACCAGCTTCCAAGCAGCGATCGCGCCTGGGACACTCGCCAAACCGTCCGGAGCGATGCACCGCAGGAGGGCTGCTCGCCCCGAGCAAGCTCGGCGGCCTGGCAGCGCGAGCAGTTGCGCCCCGTCATCGGAGACATGGTGGACACTGTCTGTGACGCCGAGTTCAACGATTCGATCTACTTCACGCTCTTCCCGAACCTGCACCCGTGGGGTGCGTTCAACCGAATCGTTTACCGCTTCCGCCCGAACGGAGACAACCCGGACGAGAGCATCATGGAGTGCATGTTCTTCGCCCCATACTCGCCGGATATGGAACGGCCACCCGCTGCGCCCATCCACTGGCTCGGTCCCGATGACGACTGGGTGGAAGCACCGGAACTCGGGATGCTGGCGAAGGTGTTCGACCAGGACACGTACAACCTCCCACAGGTGCAGAAGGGCCTGAAAGCCATGCGTCAGCCCTACATCCAGTTCGGCGACTACGGTGAGACCAAGATTCGCCACTTCCACATGCGGTTGAACGACTGGATCAACCGCGAATAGTGTCGTGACGCCCTTCCTGGCCAGCGCTCCCTCACCTCAAGCGGCGCGGGGCGAAGCGCCAGGCCAGCAGCGCGCCAACCAAGGTGACACCCACGGCGACGAGCATCGCGTCGCTGAAGGCGGAAGCGTCGCCGCTGAAGAGCGGGTTCCAGCCCTCGGTCACGCCCTGGCGGCGGCGCAAGATCGCGCCCGAGAGCGCCACCGTCACGGCGCCGCCGAGGAAGAAGACGAGGTTGAACGTCCCGGAGCCCACGCCCGCGAGGCGCTCCGGGAGCGCGCCCGTCGCGGCGCTGATTACGGCCGCCTGGACGAGTCCATAGCCGGCCGCCACGACAACGTACAGCGCCGCGATTCCCACAGGAGCCCACCCCACGGCGACGACGTGGCCCAAGAAACAGCCGGCAAACAGGATCAGCGAGCCGCCCACGAGCAACAACCGCGATCCAAGCCGGTTGAGCAAGACGCCGCCGATCATCCCGAAGGCCGCGATGGCGATCGCGCCCGGCAGCAAGTACAGCCCCGCCTCGACCGTCGACACACCGTGCAGGCGGACGAGGATCAGCGGAATCAACACGATGACCGCGAAATGCGACCCTTGAGCAGCGAAACCCAGCGCCGACAGGCCCCAGAAACGGGCATTCGCGGCAATTTCGCGGTTTATGAAGGGCTGCGCCGCTGTCCGCACGCGCCACACCAGGAGGGCCGCCGCGGGGAGCGCGACCGCGACCCCGCCAAGGCCGAGCAGGTCGCTGGGATGGGCCGGCAGGCGGTTGATGGCGATGACCGCGCCCGTCACAGCCGCCGAACAGAAGACCGCGCCCGCGAAATCGAACCGTTGGCCGCCCACACCTGGCACGCGCGGCACCAGCGCCATCGCAACCGGCGTCAGCAGGATGCCAAGCACGCCCGTCGCCAAGAAGGGCGCGCGCCAGCCGGCCGCGTCCACCAACAGGCCGCCGAGGATGGGCCCCGTCGCGAAGCCGAGCCCGACAGCGAGCACCGTCGCGCCCATCGCCCGGCCGCGGTCCAACGGCGCCGTTGTCCTGATGATCGTCGCCAGCGACATCGCCGGCACAGCTGTGCCGCCAGCGCCCTGGAGCACGCGCGCCGCCACGATCAGTCCAAAACTGTCGGCGGCGGCGACGAGAAACGAGGCGGCCGTGAACACGACCATGCCGAAGATGTACATGCGTTTCGAGCCGAACATGTCCGCGAGCCGCCCGTAGATCACGGTCCCGGTGGCGAACGGGATCAGATACGCGGTCACCACCCAGGAGAGGTCGTCGGGCGCGACGCCGAAGTCCTTCTGGATATCGGGCAACGCCAGCGAACTCATCGAGGCCTGCGTCACGGAACCGAAGATCGTGGCGCACATGACCACCAAGGCTGGCCAGCGGAGCGTGGTCACGGGCGAGGTCGCCGGCCGGCCCGCGGGAGGCGGCGCCGTCACCACCAGCCAACCTTGTACGACCAGCCCTTCTGTTCGCGGCCTTTCGGCCCCGCTTCCTTCAAGCGGGAGAGGTGCTTCAGGCAGAGGTTGACGGTGAGCCGCTCGCGTTCCTCGCCGCGCCACTTGAGGACGGCGACTTCGTCGGCGGGCGGTTCGGTGCACCAGAGACAGCGTGGTCGTGGCATGGCCACCTACCGTACCGCTTCACCCGGCTGGGCGACACCGTGGCCGCGATGCATCGCCAGTGCGCGCCGGAGCAGATGTGCTATTGTCCGGCAATCTTACAACCTGGGGAGACCCTCATGACCGCGCTCGACATGTTCTCGCTCAAAGGCCGGACGGCCATCGTGACCGGCGCTTCGTACGGGCTGGGGGCGCGGATGGCGGTCACGCTCGCGGAAGCGGGCGCCAACGTCGTGCTCGCGGCGCGCAGCCTCGACAAACTCGCGGAGATCGCGAAACGCGTCGAGGCCCACGGCGTCGGCGCGTTGGTCCACGGTTGCGACGTCACGGACCCGGCCCAGGTCACGGCGACCGTCGCCGCCGCATGGGACGCGTTCGGCCGTGCCGACATCCTCGTCAACAACGCTGGCGTCATCGCGGAGACCGGGGCCATGCCCGAACGGATCCCGGACGCGCTGTTCGCGCAGACGATGCTCACGAACGTCAACGGCGTCTTCAGCTTTTGCCGTGAGGTCGGCGCGCGGCAGCTCGCCGATGGCCGCGGGGGTTCGATCATCAACGTCGCTTCCGTGGCCGGGCTCGGCGCTTCGGCCCACTTTCCCACGGCCTATCAGACATCGAAAGCGGCTGTCCTTAATATGACCAAGAACCTGGCGGTCAGTTGGGCCAGCCGCGGCGTTCGGGTCAACGCGCTCTGTCCGGGCTGGTTCCCCAGCGAGATGACGACGCCGTTCTTCGGCCTCCCGCCCTTTATGGAGCGGGTGTCGGCGATGACGCCGATGGGCCGCGTCGGCCGCGACCACGAACTCGATGGCGCGCTCCTCTATCTCGCGTCGGATGCCTCGAGCTACATGACCGGAGCGACCTTCGTGGTCGACGGGGGCATCAGCAGCCACTTGGGCGGTGTCGACTACAGCCCTGAGCTGTTCGCCGCCATGACGCAGATCGCCGGCGACTTCGGCACCCGGATCGGCGTGCCGGGCTAGCTCTGACCCCCAACAAAGCCCGGAGCGGTCGAGCGACGGGTCTTCCGGCGGGCTGACCCTCCGGCCTACCAGAACGTCCCTACCGCGCGCCTTCGAGCTTCGGTTCGCGGAGCAACAACAGCGCGCCCGCGGCCGCGAAGACGAAGGCCCCGGCCAGCGCCATCAGCCCCCATTCGAGCGATGTCGCCGCGAAAAACGCCGCGCCCAGCGGGCCAACGATGAAGGCCGCCGCCTGCGCCGTCGACGCGATCCCGAAGGCCGTCCCGCGCCGTTCGCGCCCAGCCTGGGCCGCGACCATGGTGTTGATGGCCGGCACCATGATCCCGTTGAACAGCGAGACAGCCGCGAAAGCGGCGATGTACGTCCACGGCACACCGGCCAAGGCC
>CAMAUF010000025.1 GCA_945861295.1 bacterium
CATCGTCAAGCGGCTGGTCGAGGCCGATGGCGGCTCCGTCGGCGTCACGAGCCGTCCGGGCCACGGCTCGCGATTCTGGTTCCGCCTAAGCGCGGCGGAAACGGGGGCCACGACGTGATTGCAGCCGCCAGCGCCCAAGGCCGCTGTTCGCCCTTCGGGAGGAGGCGCCTAACTTCGCACACTCGCGCCGGCCTCTTTCTCAAGGCGCTTGACCAGTCCCTGTCGCACACGCAGCACCTCTTCGTCCGTCAAGGTCTTCCCGGGCGCTTGGAAGCGGAGCGCCAACGCCAGCGACTTCTTGCCCTCCGGCAGGCCGGCGCCGCGATACTCATCGAAGATCGTGGCGACGATGCGGATGCCACCGGACCGGTGGGCGTTGGCGATTTCGGCGATGCGGCCGGCCGGTGTGGCGGAATCGACCAACAGCGCGAGGTCCTGCCTCACCTCCGGGAAGCGCGACGGTGGCGCGTACTCGGGCTTCTCGGGCGTCGCCCGTGCCACCTCCTCCACCCAAAGCTCAACGAGGAAGACTGGACCGTCGATGCCGAACGCCGCCGCCGTGTCGGGGTGGACCTGGCCGACGACGCCAATCCGGTCCTTGCCCACGCCGATCGCCGCCGTGTGCCCGTCGAGCAGGCCAAACTCGGTCGCCGCGGCATACTGGGCGCGGACGCCGAGCTGACCGAGGATGCCCTCGGCCGCGCCCTTGGCGTCGAAGAAGTCGAGGCCGTCGGCACCGGGCCGGCCCCAGCGGTTCAGCGCCGGGCCGCCAGCCAGCGCGCAAAAGACGGGCCGTTCGTGGGGCAGGTCCCCTTCGACGGGCAGGAACTCCGGCCCAATTTCGAAGATGCGCAGTGGCCCTTCGACGGTGTGCCGATTGGCGGCATACGTTTCGAGCAGGCTGGCTCGGAGTGAGGTGCGCAGATACTTCCAGCGCGCCGCGACCGGGTTGACCACGCCGAGCGGGCCGGCCCGGCGTGGGTCTGACGGCTCGACCACTCGACCCAGCAACGTCATCTCCGTCAACGAGTAGGTGATGACCTCCTGGAAGCCGAGCGCGACAGCGAGGTCACGGACCCGTTCGCGCACATCTTCGACGGGCCGCGGTTCGGCTGGCGGCAGCGCCCCGCGCAGCTGCGTCGTCGGAAGGCGGTCGTAGCCGTAGATCCGCGCAAGCTCCTCGACCACGTCCTCGATGATAGCGACGTCCGGCCGCCAATACGGCGGCTGAACACTGTACCGGTCCGGCGGGAGGTGGTGGCAGACGAAGCCGAGGTCGGTCAGAATACGGCGCACTTCGTCGGTCGCGATAGTAATGCCGAGGACGCGCTCGACGTCGTGATCCGCGAACACGATCGTGCGGGAAGCGGGCTTGCCCGGATAGGCATCGACGAGCCCCTTGGCGACGACACCGCCGGTCAGCGCCTCGTAGAGGGCAAGGGCGCGCTCGATAGCGAACATCGCCATTTCGGGCCCAATCCCCTTTTCGAAGCGTGTCGAAGCCTCGCTGCGCAGCCCGAGGTGGGTCGACGTGCGGCGCACCGAGCCGGGCTTCCAGTTCGCCGATTCGAGCAGCACGTTCACGGTCCGTTCGCTGACTTCGCTGACGCCCCCGCCCATCACGCCCGCGATGCTGGCCGGGCCAGCCGCGTCGCAGACGAGCATCATCTGGTCATCGAGGGTGCGCTCCACGCCGTCGAGCGTCGTGATCTTTTCTCCCGGCTTGGCGCGGCGCGCGATCAGGGCGCGGCCGCGGACGAGGTCGTAGTCAAACGCGTGCAGCGGCTGGCCAGTCTCGATCATCACATAGTTGGTGATGTCCACGACGTTATTGATCGAGCGTTGCCCGTGGGCTTTCAGCCGTTCCTGAAGCCATTGCGGCGATGGCCCGAGGGTGACGCCCTGGATGACGGCCGCGATGAAGCGAGGACACAGCTCGGCGTCTTCAATGGCTACGGACACGAGGCCTTCGACCGCCGGGCCGGCAGCGGTGTACTGCCGTGACGGCTCGCGCAGTGGCTTGCCAGTCAGCGCCGACACCTCGCGGGCAAGTCCCAGCACGCCGAGGAGGTCGGCGCGGTTCGCCCAGGTCGAAAGTTCGAAGACGACGTCGCCGAGTTCCTCGACCAGCGGCCGCCCCACGACGGCCTCCGCCGGCAGGACCAGAATGCCTTCGTGGTCGTCGCTGAGTCCGAGCTCACGTTCGCTCAGCACCATGCCGGCCGAATCGACGCCCCGGATGGGGCGCAGCTTGAGCGCGGTCTTCTTGCCCGTATGGCCGTCGATGAGTTCGGCGCCTTCGGTCGCGAAAGCGATCTTCTGGCCTGCGGCGACATTGGGCGCGCCGCAGACGACCTGTTGCGGTCCGTCGCCAGCGTCCACGGTGACGAGACGGAGCCGGTCGGCGTTGGGGTGCGGTTCGACCGCGATGACTTCTGCGACGCGGACGCATTCGGGGTCCCATGTGCCGCCGATGCGCTCATAGCCTTCGACTTCGGCGACGGAGTCATTGATCTTGGTGCGGAACTCATCGAGCGGCAGGTCGACATCGACCAGTTCGCGGAGCCACTTGAGCGAAAGCTTCATCATTGGTCACACCTCTCCCGCGGCCACGGACGCTGCCGGGCATTTCGTTCGCCAATCGCCACGCCACCGTGCGCGGCCGCTAAAACTGAGAAAGAAAGCGCAGGTCGTTCGCATAGAAATGGCGGATATCTTCGATCCCCCAGCGCAATAGGGCGACCCGTTCGACGCCGAGCCCGAAGGCGAAACCGGTGTACTTCTTCGGGTCGTGCCCGTGGTTGGCGATGATCTCCGGGTGGACCATGCCCGCGCCCAGGATTTCGACCCATTTGTAGGTCGTCGAACCGTCCGCCTGCTTCACCGGCCAATCGATCGCCATTTCGACGCCAGGCTCGACGAAGGGGAAGTACGAATGATGGAACATGATCTTGCGGTCGGGCCCGAACATGCGCCGGGCGAATTCGTAGAGGATGCCCTTGAGGTCGCTCATCCGGACGCCTTCATCGACGGCGAGGCCTTCGACTTGCGTGAGCTGCCATTCGTGCGTCGCGTCCGTCGCCTCTTGGCGATAGCACTTCCCTGGGACAATGACCCGGATCGGCGGCGCCTGCCGCTCCATCACGCGCGCTTGGTTCGGCGAGGTGTGCGTCCGCAGAAGCATGTCGCGCTTGCCGCCAATGATGCTGTCGACCCAGATCGTGTCCCACATGTCGCGCGCGGGGTGATCGGCTGGGATGCGCATGGCGTCGAAGTTGTAGCGATCCCACTCGACTTCCGGCCCTTCGGCGACGCGGAAGCCCATCTCGCCGAAGGCGGCGATGATGTCGCGCAAGGTCTGGGTCACCGGGTGGAGGCGGCCGATGGTCTGGGGCCGGCCGGGAAGCGAAACATCGAGGGCGGCCGTTGTCGTTAGCTCACGCAGCGCGGCGCTCTTCATGCCGCCAAGCTTCTCCGCAAGCGCCGCTTCGACACGACCCTTGAGCAAGTTCGCGGCGCCGCCAAAGCTTGCGCGCTCCGGGGCGGGCTGATCCTTCACGGAGCGCAGGAGGCCGGTAATGCGGCCATCCTGGCGCCCGAGCCACATCGCCCGCCAATCGTCGATGCCGGCGGCGTCAGGGGCGGCGGCGAGCGCGGCAAGCGCGGCGGCTTCGAGCGTTACGAGCGATGGTACGGCGATCGTCATAGGCACCGAGTATAGGGGATCACGTCACGTTGGCGGGAAGGGCCCGGGGGCCGTCGCTATCAGTCGTCAGTTGAAAAACGTCACAGCGAACCGATCAGCGGCTTGGGGTCGATGACCACCTTTGAAACGTGAGGGTAAGCCAGGAGCTTGGCATCGCGGGTGAACAGGGAGATCTCAAGAATGCGCGCCGTCGCCACAAGGAGCTGGTCGGCCGGGTCCCTGTGAATCGTCCCAGGCAGCCGGGTCGATTCGATCACCATTTTTTGGCGTCAGGTCGAGAAGTTGGACGCCGGGATAGGCCAGCGCCCCGATGATCCACTCGTCGACCGACCGATCGAGCTGAAGGCGGCCGAGCTGAACAGCCTTCGCGACTTCCCAGCACGAGATGATGCTCACCCCTATACCGAAGCGTCCGTGCGCAGCGAGGAGCGCAGTCTCCGCCGGCCTCAGCGTTGACGCCGTCACCCACCAGATCCAAATGTGAGTCTCCAGGAGCATCGCGAGAGGGCGTCCCAATCAGCTTCGGCGACGGGATCGAATGGGCTGTCGTAACGGAGAACAGATCCGCGAAGCGGATAGAGGTTGGAAGCACCTTCGCCGTTTCCGACTTCCCGAATCCATATCTCTACGTCTCGCCCAACCAGATCACGAGCCTCTGGCAGATGCACCGTTTCAGAGTCGAGGTGGCGTTGAATCCGGACGATGGCGCTCATGGCGATTCCACTGTACCACTCTGAGGTTCCTTTAGCGGTGGAGCATGAACGCGCCGCGGCACGTCGGACCAAAGTGCACGCGTGCCGCGGAGCGCTCCCCGCAATTCGCCTAAAAGTCGTAGAATCCCGCGCATGATTCGTTTTGGTCTCGCCTACGATTTCCGCAACCCAGCCCAATGGCGCCGCCCGTGGGCCGAGGTCTACCGTGGCATCCTCGACCAAATCGTCTTTGCCGAATCGCTCGGCTTCGACGCTATTTGGCTGACCGAGCACCACTTCGTCGATGACGGCTACACGCCAGCGCCGGTGCCGCTGATGGCCGCCATCGCGATGGTCACCCAACGCGTGGAAATCGGCACGGACATCCTGCTGCTCCCCTTCTACAACGCCGTCCGGCTGGCCGAAGAGGTCGCGACGGTCGACATCCTCTCGGGCGGGCGCGCCATGGTCGGCATCGGCATGGGCTACCGCGAGGAGGAGTACGCCGCCTTCGGCCAGACGCGCGCCCAACGCCTGCGCCGCACCACCGAGGGCATCGATGTCCTGCGCGGGGCCTGGGCTGATGAGCCGTTCAGCTACCAGGGGACGTATTACCAGCTCGACAACGTCGATGTCACGCCGAAGCCCGTGCGCCAGCCGCCCCTCTGGCTCGCCACCGCCTCGGAGCCCGCGGCCCGTCGCGCCGCCCGCCTCGGCCTCCACATCCTCCCGCAAGGCGACCGCGCTGCGGCGTACCAGCCCTGGCTCGATGAACTGTCGAAGCGCGGTGACCTGCCCGAGAAGTACCGGATCGGCATGATCAAGCCCTGCTTTGTCGCGAGCGACCGTGACGACCCGCTCTGGCGCGAGGTTTCGGAGCGCGAACGCTACCGCTGGGGCACCTACCGGCCCTGGATTCAGGCCGCCAACTTCGCCGCGCCGCCCAGGGGCGAGGGGCAGCCCATCGACCAATCCTGGTTCGTCGGCTCGCCGGACGAGCTCGTCGACAAGATCGGCCGCTTCCGCGAGTCCATCCCAGTCACCGATTTCATCAGCTGGGGCTGCCCGCCAGGGATGGACCCGAAGGTGATGTACCCACGCCTTGAGGCGTTCGCCACCAAGGTCATCCCGCAACTGCGCGGGTCGTAGGGCCGGATTAGCGAAGGTTGGCGCGCCGTTTACGCTACCGCCGTCGCTTCGAGTTCCACCATGATGCTCGGTTCGAAGAGGCGCGCGACGCCCAGTACGGTGCTGGCCGGACTGCAACCATCGGAGGCGAATACTGGCATGAGTTCGCCCGCAGCGCCCATGAGGGCATCGACATCCGTCGTGTACACGTTCAGGCGGACGACGTTCGCCGCGGTCATGCCCGCAGCAGCCAAGGCGTCCTTGAGGTTCGACCACGCCATCTTGAACTGGGCCACGATGTCGCCCGGGTGCATCGGGTTGCCTTCGGGATCGGTGGCCGTCTGGCCGGAGAGGTAAAGCGTGCGCTGCACGCCGGTCACCTCGACGCCGTGGTTGAGATTGAACGCCTGCAGCCAGGGTGTGGGGTTGATATTGCGCCGTTCCATCGCGTGTCCTCGAGGGAGCGTGATTCGCGGAAGCATACGTGTTTGTATGGAAGAGATGTTGCCGGGCGGCCTCGACTTTCGTCCGGCGCCGCGCCAAGCTGGCGAGCAACACACCCAGCGGGAGGACGCCATGCCAGGGCCACGACTCGAAGGAAAGGTCGCCATCGTCACCGGCGCCGGTTCGCAGCTCGACGAGGGCATCGGGAACGGCCGCGCCGCCGCGATCCTCATGGCCCGCGAAGGTGCGCGCGTTCTCCTCGTCGACCGTAAGCCCGAACCGGCGGAGGCCACGCTCGCGATGATCCGCGCCGAAGGCGGCGAGGCGGCTGTGTTCGGCGCGGACGTCACCATCAGTGCCGACTGCGAGGCGATGGTCCGCGCAGCCGTGTCCCGCTGGGGCCGGCTCGACATCCTCGACAACAACGTCGGTATCGGCGGCGCGGGCAATGTGGTCGATGTCGACGAAGCGCTCTGGGATCGTGTCATGGCCGTCAACGTGAAGGGCATGATGCTCGCCAGCAAGCACGCCATCCCAGCGATGCTGGCGAGCGACGGCGGCGGCGCGATCATCAACATTGCGTCCATTGCCGCGTTGCGGCCGTCCCGCTTGACTCCATATGCGACCTCGAAGGGCGCGGTCATCGCGCTGACGCAAGCAATGGCCGTCGACCACGGCCGCCAGGGCATCCGCGTGAACTGCATCGCGCCGGGGCCGGTGTACACGCCGATGGTCTACGCCGCCGGGATGGCGGACGAGCAGCGGGAGCGGCGCCGCAACAGCTCGCTGCTCAAGGTCGAGGGCACGGGCTGGGACATCGGCCACGCCGTCGTTTTTCTCGCCTCCAAAGAAGCGCGGTACATCACGGGCGTCGTCCTGCCGGTCGATGGCGGCGTCTTGTTGTCGAGCCCCGACCGGCGTTGATCGCAAGCGCACGCCCGAGTTGACCCGGCCGATTGGCCTCGTCAGCATCAGCTACACACGCTCGCCCAACCAGAGGTTGCGATAATGACCGAGGATTCCGCCAACAGCCCCATTGAGCTCACCCTGCTCGACCCCGAAATCCAGCGGTGCCCCTACCCGGCCTACGAAACGCTGCGCAATGAGGCGCCGGTCTACCGCGACCCGGTCAAGGGCTTCTATGTCGTCACCCGCTACGAGGACGTGCGGCGGGTCGTGCTCGAAACTGAGACGTTCTCAAGTTCGCTCAAGGCCGGCAAGAACCTCCATCCCGAGCGCAATGCGCGAATCCGCGCCCTCTATGAAGCGAAGGGGTGGGTGCCTGGGCCGACGCTCTCCGGTCGCGCCGAACCCGCGCATCGCGAACTGCGGGCCGTCATGGACGAACCGTTCCGGCCGGCCCGCATCCGCAGCCTTGACCCCTACCTGAAGGAGACGGTCGACACGCTCTTCGCGGCGCTGTTGCCGGCGGGCGAATGCGATTGGGTGCGCCAATTCGCCATCCCGCTCCCGCTGACCGTGATCTGTCACGAAATGGGCGCCAACCCCGACGATATCTGGCGGATCAAGGGATGGGTCGACGCCTGGATCACGCGCATCGGCGCTATGCAGACCGAGGACGAAGAGCTCTGGTCGGTCGAAATGGAGATCGAGGCCCAACACTACTTCCAGCCGATCTTCGATCGCCTCCGCCGCGAGCCCGACGGCACCTTCCTTTCGCACATCGTCAACTCAATCATCCCCGAATGGGGCCGGGGGCTGAACGAGAACGAACTGCACGCCGAGATGATGGCTGACACCTTCGCGGCCGGCGCGGAGACGACCGCAAGCGCCATCGCCTCGGGGATGCGACTGCTGATCGAGAACCCCGAAATATGGAAGCGGCTCAAGTCGGACCCGGAGAAACACGTCCGGCCGTTCGTCGAAGAAATTGTGCGGCTCGAATCGCCGACCCAGGGCCTCATGCGGGTGACGGCCAAGGACGTCACGCTGCACGGCGTCACGATCCCGGCGGGCTCGCTCGTCAACGCGCGCTTCGCCGCCGCCAATCGCGACGAGCGCCAGTTCGAATGCCCGGAGGAGGTCGACCTCGAACGCCGCAACGCCGCGACGCATATGGCCTTCGGCGCGGGCACGCACCACTGCATGGGCGCGCCGCTCGCCCGCCGCGAACTCTTCATCACGTTCATGGAGGTGGCCGAACGGCTGGACGAGATCTGGTTCCTGCCCGGCAAGAACGATTTCGCCGTCCACCCCAGCCTGCTCCTGCGCGGGCTCAAGGCGCTCCACATCGGCTTCACGCCGAGCGTCGGCCACTAAAGCACGCGCCCGGCGCGTCACGCGCCCAGCAGTTCCTCGACCTTCGCGACCAGCGCCGCGTCGTCTGGGGTGACCATCGGCAGGAACTTCGCGGCGAGCTTGCCCTGGCGGTCGACAACGTACTTCTGGAAGTTCCACTGGACGTCGCCCCCGATCGGCTCGGGCTGCGTCGTGATCGCCGCGTAGAGCGGATGGATGTCGTCGCCCTTGACGCTGATTTTCGAGAAGAGCGGGAAGGTGACGTGGTAGTTGGCGTCGCAGAACGTCGCGATCTCGTCGTCGGTGCCGGGCTCCTGGCCCATGAAGTTGTTCGCCGGGAAGCCGAGGATCTCGAGGCCGCGGTCATGGTAGCGCTCGTAGAGGGCTTGGAGGCCGGCGTATTGCGGCGTCAGCCCGCACTTGCTTGCGACGTTGACGACCAGCAGCACGCGCCCGGCGTAGTCAGCCAGCGTGGCATCGGCGCCATCGATCGTCTTGAGGGGCAGGTTCAGCATTTCTTGGCCTCCGGTGGTGAGTTAGCTGAGGTTCGCACGCCTGCGGGATTCGGTCGAAGCAGGCGGCGGTTGGCTTCCGGCACGATTGTGCACCGATTCAAGAATCGCCCTACGGGTAGAAGAGGCCTCGCGCCGCCTTCCGCAGCTCCGCGCGGAAATCCGGGTGCGCGACGCTGATCAGCTCTTCCGCCCGTTGGCGCACGCTCTTGCCCAACAGCCGCGCGATCCCATATTCCGTCACAACCGTGTCCGCGATCTCGCGCGGGATCGACACGACCTGGCCCGCCGCGAACTGCGGCGTGATCGTCGACATTGTGCCCTTCTGCGCCGTCGATGGCGTCACGCAGACGTAGCGGCCCTTCGGCGCCAAGTAGGCCCCGATCGCGAACGCGAGATGCCCGCCAATGCCCGCGTAAATCCGCGGACCGATCGTGTAGACCGCGATTTGCCCGCTGAAATCGACGCCGAGACCGCCGTTGATCGCGACGATGTTCTCGTTCTTGGCCACATTTCGCGGGTCCAGCAGGTACTCGATGCTGTACGCCTCGAACATGCGGTTGCCATACACCTTGGCGCGTTCGGCCGGCGTGTTGCCGATCAGTGTCGCTACGAACCGGCCAGGATGCAGCGCCGATGTCCGGCCGGTAAACACGCCCTGTTCGACCAGCGGCACAAGCCCCTGCACCGTCAGTTCGCCGAAGTACGAAAGCTCTTGGCGCCCCTTGAAGAGCCCGTGGTGCACCATGCCGGTCGTGTGCGAGCCGGTGCCGATCTGGACCGTGTCGCCGTCCTTGACCAACGTGTTCGTGTAATGCGCGAGGCCTTCGTCGGCCTTGTCGTAGTCCGGCGGCAGGACCGCCATCGGGCGTTCATCGAGGAAGAAGTGGTCGATCTCGGTGACGTGCAGCCAGGTGTCACCGAAGGTCTCGCCAATCAGCGGGTTCATTGCGGCGGCGACGCGTTTCGCCCGCCGCGCCACTGGCACGCTGTCCCAGACGTTTGGGCCGACGCAGACGAAGCCTTTTTCGTTCGGGGGCGAAGTCGTGATCTGGGCGAGGTCGATCTCCCACGCCTCTTCCCGCCCCGCATCGATGCCCTTGTGTCCGCCAACGAGCCAGAACGGCTGGTAATCGATGACGCGCGCCTCCAGGCCAGGCCGTGAGTAGGCGTTGCCGAACTGATCCTGGTACCAGAAGGCTTCGCTCGCCTCGGGCGTCATGATCTCGGGCGCGGGAAGCGCGAGGCCACGGACCTGCACGCCGCGCAGTTGGTCCTTCCGCGCCACCAGCGCCGAGACGAACTGCGGTGACCCGTGGACCGGCGGAAAGATCACATGATCGCCGGAGCGGACGGTCGCGGCGGCCCCTTCGGCCGTGCAGAGACGTTCCTCGTACCAGGCCCGCCAATCGACGGTGTAGTTCGCGCGCATTCGGCCACCCTCCCCAGTGCTCCGGCAAGGCTGGACTCTCGAAGCGGGAAGGGCAAGCCAGAGCGCCGCGGCTGGCAGGCCGTGGGAGATGGCTCCAAGGCCTCGATAAGAAGACCCTGACTCGGTTCCGTTGGTCCATGGAACAACTCCGGGAGCGCAATCTTCGGGCCCACGAGCCGCTCGTAAGACACTTGGAAGGCGACCTCTGGGAGCTTCGCGAGGAGAGTCAAACGAACATTTACCGTGTCGTGTACTTCTTCTTCACTGGTCGTCGTATTGTGCTGTTGCACGGCTTCCAGAAGAAGACCCGCCGTACACCGCGCAACGAGTTCAACACTGCTAGAACGAGGCAACGGGAGTTCATTGATCGGAACGAACCCGATTCACGGCGCACTGGAGGGGTGATGGATGGATGAGAGCCAAATCACAGGATCGCAGCGCTACGAGGCGTTTTGGGCGAAGCAGTTCCAGAACCCCGAGTTCGCCCGCCTCTATGCCGAGGAGGCAGAGAAGAAATCGCTGTGGCTCGCCCTTGTGGAGGCGCGCCAGGCGCCAGGCCTCACGCAGGCGCAGGTCGCGGAGCGTCTCGGTCTCACGACACGAAAGGTCGCCCGGATGGAACAGCACGGCTACGAGTCCTGCTCCGTGGACACACTGCGGCGCTATGTCCGCGCCCTCGGCGAAGGCTATGAAGTGTGCATAACCATTCACCTCCCGGCCAGCGCCCCGGCGTCCGCGTAATCGTCCGGCAGGGACTTACGCCTCCGGGAGCGCTGCCTGCCCATTCGGGCTGGCTTCCGGCGCCGCGACCACGCCGCTGGTGGCGACCGTTTCCTCAGCGGCCTTCTTGCCTTTGTCGTCCTCGACGGCGAACGTCGCGATGCTAGCGACGACGTCCCCCTCGGCGACGCTGAAGACGCTGACGCCCTGCGTGTTGCGGCCGATCCGGCTGATGCTCTCCACCCGCGTCCGGATGACGATTCCGTCCTTCGAAACGAGCAGCAGCCCGTGGCGCGGGTCGACGGTCTTGCAGGCCGCGAGCTTGCCGGTCCGGTCGGTGATGTTGAGCGTCTTGACGCCGAGTCCGCCCCGCCCTTGCACGGGATACTCGCTCAGCGGCGTGCGCTTGCCGAAGCCTCGCTCCGAAATGATCAGGAGGTCGACGCCGTCCTCCAACGTTTCGACACCGACAACATACACGCCCGTCCCGAGCCTCATTCCACGGACCCCGCCCGACTCGCGGCTGGCATCACGGAGGTCGTCGATCTTGAACCGGATCGCCATCCCATCGCTGGAGATCAGAAGCACGTGGGTCTCATCGGTGGCCAGCTTGGCAGCGATCAACTGGTCTTTCTCATCGAGGCGCATGGCCTTCTTGCCGGGCCGCCGCACCTCTTCGAACTCGCTCAGTTTCGTCTTCTTGATCACGCCTTCACGGGTCGCGAGCAACATGAAATCGGAGCTATAGTCCGCCACCGCGACGATAGCGGTGACCCGTTCGCCCGTCTCCATCTCGATCAAGTTGACCACCGGCGTGCCCTTCGATTGCTTCTTGAGGTCCGGCACATCGTAGGCGCGGAGATGATAGACCTTGCCCTTGTCGGAGAAGAAGAGGAGATTGTCGTGGCTGTCGCAAACGACGAGCTTCATGACAGCGTCTTCTTCGCGGATCTGCGCGCCGCGGCTGCCCTTGCCACCACGCTGCTGCACGCGGAACTCTTCGAGCGCCATTCGCTTGATGTAGTTCCGGCTGCTGACGGTGATGACGCTCTCCTGATGTGGGACGAGGTCCTCTTCTTTGAAGTCTTCGGGGTCAGACTCCACGATCTCCGTTCGCCGGATGTCACCGTACTTCTTCTTGATTTCGGCGGCGTCGTCTTTGATCAGTTGGTCGATCTTGCGCGGGTTGGCGAGCAGATCTTCGAGGTACCCAATTCGCTTGACCAGTTCTTCGAATTCGTCGAGGAGCTGCTGGCGTTCGAGCTGGGCCAAGCGGCGGAGCTGAAGTTCGAGGATCGCCCGCGCTTGCAGCTCACTGAAGGTGAAGGGGTTGGAGCGGGTGAGCTGGTTGCGAATGTTGGCGGGAGTGCTCGCCGGCAGCCGTTCGCCCTTCACGATCCCGATGCCTTGCAAGAGGTCGCGGGCGTTCTCGGCCGATTC
>CAMAUF010000026.1 GCA_945861295.1 bacterium
CCGACAGCCGTTCGTAGCCGCCGGCCCGGAGGAGGGCAGGCGGGTCGACCGACGGGATCGGCGGCTGATCCAGTTCGAGAATGCGGCGGACTCGTTGGCGGAACGCGGCCTCTGAGACGTCGACAACGTGAGCGAGGCACTCGAACGGGCCCCAGACGCCATCGAACCCCTGATGGGCCGAACCCGTCGCCAGCGCGGCGAAGGCGTCTGGCATCCCGGCAAGCAGGTCGTAGACCGTGGTGTGAACGTTTTGCATCGGGATAGAGTATCGGAGTAGGGAGTAGCGGAGTGTCGGAAGTCGCCTGAAGGTTCCATCACTCCGTCACTCCGTCACTACGCCAGGCCCGTGTTCGTGCCGCCATCGACCGGAATCGTCTTGCCCGTGATGTAGCTCGAAGCATCCGTCGAGAGGAACAGGATCACGTTCGCGACCTCCTCCGGTTCAGCGACGCGGCCGAGCGGCAGCATCGCCGCCTGCCGTTGCAGCGCCCCCGAGTCAAGCAACGACTGCGTCATCGCCGTGCGGATGGGGCCTGGCGCGACCGCGTTGACGCGGATGCCCTTCGGCCCGAGCTCTACGGCCAGACACTTCGTCAGCATCAGGACGCCGACCTTCGAGACGCAGTAGTCCGCGATGTTTGGCGAGGGGTTGTAGGCGGCGATCGAAGCGAAGTTGACGATCGTGCCGCCGTGGCCTTCGGCGATCATCTGCTTGGCCGCTTCGCGGGCGCTGATCATGACGCCCGTGAGGTTGACATCGAGCACTTTGCGCCAGCGGTCGGTGGGCTTCGTCATCATCGTGGCGATGCTGGGGTGCTTGAACGGGTCGGTGGCCTCGTCGCCCTCGACGTAGTTCGCGTACGAAATGCCGGCGGCCGTAACCATCGCGTCGACGCGTCCGAAGTTGCGGACGGTCGCGCCGACGAGGTTGGTGATCTCGCGCTCATCGGACGTGTCGGTGTGGACGAAGGCCGCGCGCCCGCCGAGGTCTTCGATCTGGGCGACCGTCTGCCGGCCGCCTTCATCCTGGATGTCGCCGACCATGATCGCTGCGCCCTCGCGCGCGAACAGCAGGCTTGTGGCGCGACCCATACCAGAGCCGCCCCCCGTGACGATCGCGACTTTTCCTTGCATCGAACCAGCCATGCCATACCCCCGAAATCGTGATGGTGCGCATCATACGCACCATCACGATTTCGGGGCATGGCAGCTTGTGGGCTATTTCCGCTTTTCGAGCTCGTCCAAGCGCTTGAACACCTCGTACTCGACCTTGATGTGGTGCAGGACCGACGACGCCACGAAACCGACCCCCGCCACGATGCCTCCAACGAGGGCGAGCCAGCCTGTATCGCCAGCGGCGCCAATCCCGAGGGCGACCATCCCGGCGGCCCCGATCACCATCCCTGGCAGCGGCCCGGCGTGCCCCTCCTCCTGCCGCGCGAACTGAACCGCCTGTGCCAACCGGGCGCCGATCTTCACTGTCATCAATGGGTCCCTCCTGCTCGCGCATCCTACGCGCTCTTAGGCGTGGTCGTGTAGCGAGCGATGCGTTCCGGCCTGTTTGCAGATGGGCCTGTGCTAAAGCGGCCTGAGTGTGAACCAGTTCACACTCAGTTGGCCAGGGCCGATGTAGCATTCGCGTGATTACTGAGACGGAGAGTACGAGAGCAATGACGGTCACCTTGGTCACTGGAGCGAGCACGGGCATCGGCCGCGCCTGCGCTATCCACTTCGCGCGCAAGGGCCACCGCGTGTACGCGACCATGCGCAACCCGGAGGCGGGCCAACCCCTGCTCGACCTCGCCAAGGCCGAGGGAATCGACCTGCGCGTCCAGCAGCTCGACGTCAACGACCAGGCCTCGGTCGATGCCTGCATGCGGGCAGTCGCCGGGTATACGGGCGCCGTCGACCTGCTCATCAACAACGCCGGAATCGGTGGCGGCGGCGCCATCGAAGAGACGCCTTCCGCGAAGTCATGAAGACGAACTACTTTGGCGCGCTGCGCATGATCAAGGCGGTCGTCCCGGCGATGCGAGTGCGCCGAAGCGGCACGATCGTCAACGTCACATCCGTCGCAGGACGCGTCGCATGCTCTCCTCAAGGGGCCTACGCGGCGTCGAAGTACGCGTTGGAAGCGCTGAGTGAGACGCTCGCTCAGGAGATGCTGCGCTTCGGCGTGCGGGTCCACATCATTGAGCCGGGCGTCGTCCTTACCCCGATCTTCACCAAGAACCTGAAGGAGCCGGACCTGTCTTCGCCCTACGCCGACTTCACGCTCCGACTGGGCGACTTCTTCGTCAAGCGGCTCAAGGATCCTTCGCCGCCCGAACTCGCTGTCCAGGTTGTCGACGATGCCATCTTGGCCGCTGAGCCGAAGTTGCGCCACGCAGTCGGTTGGGACGGGGATGCGCTGATCAACGGCCGCGCGGCCATGACCGACGAGCAGTGGGTCGATTACGGGCTGCCGATGACGGACACCGAAGTCGCCACCCTCTGGCGGGAGAAGTTCCGGATCGACTCCACGGATTTCACGCCGATCGTCGTCGCCTAGCCCCGGCACGCATGGATGGGAAGGATCCGACCGCCAGTCCGCTGACGGCACACAAGCAACGAGGCCCCTCTTCCGAGGGGCCTCGCTCTTTGGTTCGCGTCCGTGGATCGCGGTTAGCGCTTGGTGTACTGCGGCGCCTTGCGGGCGCGCTTGAGGCCGGCCTTCTTGCGTTCCTTCATGCGCGGGTCGCGCGTGAGGAGGTTTTCGCCACGCTTGAGCTGCGGCTTGACGCTCGGGTCGGCGGCGACGAGGGCGCGGGCGATGCCCATCTGGATCGCCCCGGCCCAGCCGCTGATGCCGCCGCCGTCACACTTGATCTGGGCGCTGAGGCGACCTTCGCGGCCCAAGCGGATCAGAGGCGACAGGATCTCCTGGCGGTGCGTGTCGCGGGAGAAGATCTCCTCCATCGACTTGCCGTTGATGACGACGGCGCCGTTGCCGGGATAGAGGCGCACGCGGGCGACGGATGTCTTCCGCCGCCCTGTCCCATAAAAGTACTGTTGCTCTGCCATGGCTTACTCCTCGTGCTCGGCCGGGATATCCACGGCCTCCGGGAAATGCGCGGCCCATTCGGGGACGGCGAGCGGGCGCAGCCGGTGCGGCTTCGGCTCTTCGCCGAGGCTCGCCTCCAACGCCGCTTCGCGGGCTACGCGAGCGCGCTCGCTGCCCGTCAACTGCGACTGATGCGGATGCTTCGCCCCGTTGTACACCTTCAGGTGTTTGGCGATCGCCTTGCCCAGCGGCCCGCCTGGGAGCATCCCGAAGACGGCGCGTTCGATGACGCGATCCGGGAACTTCGCGAGCTGCTCCGGATACGAACGCGACTTGAGGCCGCCGGGGTAGCCCGAATGCCGGTAGTACCGCATCTGTTGGGCCTTGTTGCCGGTTACCCGCACCGCGGAGGCGTTGATGATGATGACGAAGTCGCCATCGTCGAGGTGGGGTTCGTAGCTCGGCTTATGCTTCCCGCGCAGGAGCGTAGCCGCCTCTGTCGCTACCCGGCCCAGTGGCCGGCCGGCGGCGTCGATGACGTGCCAGTCTTTCGCGATTTGTGAAGCTCTGGTCCGCGGCGTCGTGATCATGCACGTATCCCTCGTGGTATTCGACCCGCTCCAGGCAGAGCCCGTGCGGGGGGGCGGTCGGCCCGATGCTCCCCGCAGTGGCCCGGCTTAGGAGCCGGACGAAGTCGTCAGTCGTGAGTCGCCCCCGTCCCACCTCCACCAGGCCGCCGGTCAGCCGGCGCACCATCTGTTGGAGGAACGCGTTTGCCTCGATGTCGAACAAGAGGAGTGCGCCGTGGCGCTCCCATCCTGCCCGGAAGACGGTCCGGACCGAAGTCTTTCCCGGCTCCAGCGCGGTCGTGCACGACTGGAAGTCGTGCTCCCCGCAAAGCGCTTCCGCGGCGGCGTTCATCGCCGTCAACGAGAGCGCACTTCCCACGTGCCAGGCGGTCCGCCTCAGGAGCGGCGCCCGCACGGAGTCGTCCCATACGGTGTACCGGTACCAGCGGGAGCGGGCCCAGCGCCGGGGGTCGAACCCTTCCGGGACAGGCCGCACGTCGCGGACCGCTACTTCGGCGGGGAGGTGCGCGTTGAGCGCCCGCCCCACGGTCGTGGCATCAAGCGCGGTTTCGGCGCTCAGGGCTACCACCTGCCCCTTGGCGTGGACGCCCGCATCGGTGCGTCCCGCGAAGTCGACCCGCACCGGCGCCCCGAAAAGCGCCTTTGCGGCGTTTTCCAACACCTCCTGGACCGTGCGGCCGTTCGGTTGCCGCTGCGACCCGGAAAAGTTGGCGCCATCGTAGCTCACGGTCGCTGCGAAGCGGACCGTGTCCACGGTTATGCCTGTCCCGGAGCTTGCCCCTCTTCCAGAGCGGGGGCAGGCTCCTCCGCGGCGACTTCCGGCACTTCGGCCACGGGCGCCGAAGCGAGCGCCACTGCCGCCGGAGCGGCCACCGCCGTCGGCGCCGCCGTCACCCGTTGCGGACGGGGCGTCGCCGGCGCCGTGACCAAGTCGACGAGCTCAATCGACGAAAGCTTAGCGCCGTCGCCCTTGCGGTTCTCGAGCGCCGTGATCCGGAGATACCCGCCTGGGCGCTCGCGCATCCGCGGGGCGATCTCGTCGAAGACCTTTTTGACGACTTTCGGGTCGTAGACGAACGCCAGAGCCTGCCGGCGAGCGTGAAGGTCGCCGCGCTTGCCTAGCGTGATGATCTTTTCAGCCATAGGCCGGATCTCTTTGGCCTTGGCCTCGGTCGTCGTCAGCCGCTCGTAACGAAGCAAGTCGGTGACGAGGTTGCGGTACATCGCAACGCGGTGGGCAGTGTCGCGGCCAAGATGGCGGCCAGCTACGCGGTGTCGCATGGTTTAGTCCTCGTCGTCGGCGCCGAGCAAATCGTCGTCGCCGACCTCCTTCAGTGCTTCTTTGAGGGCCTTGCCGAGCGCGCCGAGGCTCTCTTCCTCGTCCTCTTCGTCAAGGATGACCGAACCGCCGCGCTGGGCGGCTGGCGGGCGTTTCATCGCGCCGCGGCCCCCGGCCGTCCGGGACGTGTCGATGATGGGCTTCAGACCCTCCGCCGTACCATCGACGTAGCCGAGTTCGATCAGCTTATCGCGAAGTTCGTCGTAGGACTTCCGCCCGAAGTTGCGCAACCCAAGCAGCTCTTCCTCTGACTTTTCGAGCACTTGGCCCACGGTCATGAGGCCGCTGCGCTTGAGGCAGTTATAGGCCCGGACGGAAAGCTGGATCTCCTCGATCGGGGTGTTGTAGCGGTCCGGGGGAAGCAGCAACGCGATGCCGTGGGCGCCGCCGGATGCCGGGCGCGACACGCTATCGGGCCCGCCCGTCGAACCGAAGAGGCTGAACTGGTCCGTGAGGAGGTCTGCGCTTTGACCCACGGCGTCGACGGCCCCAAGCGTCCCGTCGGTCCAGACCTCAAGGATCAGCCGATCGTAGGTGGTCGCCTGGCCTACGCGCGTCTTCTCGACGCGATAGTTGACCTTGCGGATCGGGCTAAAAACCGCATCGACCGGGATAACGCCAATCGGCATGCCCTCGATCGAACCGGCGGGCTGGTACCCCTTGCCGAGGCGCGCGTGGAACTCCACGTTGAGCCGGGCCTCCGCCGTATCGAGCGTCGCCAGATGCAGGTTCGGATTGACGACCTCGAAGTCCGCCGGGAGCTGAAGGTCGCCCGCCTTCACTTCGCCCGGCCCTTCCGCATCCAGCGCCAGAGTGCCGGGCCGGCTGCTGAGGGCGCGAAGCCGGATCTCCTTGACGTTGAGCAAGAAGTCGGTCATGTCCTCCTGCATCCCCGGGACTGTGGAGAACTCATGTTGGACTTGGTCCACGCGGACCGACGTAACCGCCGCCCCCTCCAGCGAGCTGAGGAGGACGCGCCGCAAGGCGTTGCCCAAGGTAATGCCGAAGCCTGACTCCAGCGGTTCGGCCACGAGACGGGCATACGTGTCCGTCTCGTCTTCGATCGTCAACTGCGGGACGACCTCACTTGCCGTTTGCCCGACCAACTCCAATGCTTCCATGTTGCCTCTATGTGCCCGTTGGCGCCCTGACGCGGGTCCGAAGATTACCGCGAGTAGTATTCGATGACGACGCTTTCGTTGAACACGTGCGTCTCGCCATGCTGGACGTGGGGTTCGGCCGAAACGCGCACGCTCATCCCGGCGGTGTCGAGAGCGAGCCAGGTCGGGACGCTCTTGGCGCGGATCCCTTCCTGGACGATCTTGAAGTACTCGCTACGGATCCCCCGCGGGGTGAAGCTGATGGCGTCACCGATCTTGAGATGAGCCGACGGGATGTCGAGCTTGCGCCCGTTGACGGTCACGAGCCCATGCCGGATGACCTGCCGCGCTTGCGCCCGCGAGTCCGCCAAGCCCGAGCGGAAGAAGATGTTATCCATCCGCATCTCGAGCAGCCGGACAAGGTTCTCGCCCGAGACGCCGGGACGCCTAATCGCCTCTTCGTAGTAACGGCGGAACTGCTTTTCGAGGACGCCGTACGTGACACGGGCGCGTTGCTTCTCGCGAAGCTGGAGCCCGCGATCGCTCACCTTGCGGCGGCGGGTCGGGCGCGGGCCTGGTGGGTTGGGACGCCGTTCAAACGCGCACTTCGGCGTGAAGCAGCGGTCACCCTTGAGAAAGAGCTTTTCGCCATGCCGCCGGCAAAGACGGCAGACGGGACCTGTGTAGCGTGCCATATGGTTGTCGGCTCCTAGACGCGGCGCCGCTTGGGTGGGCGGCAACCGTTGTGAGGGATGGGGGTGACATCGCGGATCGCGGTGACGGTGAGGCCGGTAGCCTGAAGCGACCGGATGGCCGCCTCCCGGCCCGCGCCGGCGCCCTTCACGAAGACTTCGACGAACTGCATGCCGTTGTCCATGGCGCGCCGTGCGGCGTTTTCGCCCGCGAGCTGGGCCGCGAACGGGGTGCCCTTGCGGGAACCCTTGAACCCGGATTGGCCCGAGCTGGCGAACGAGATGACGTTGCCATTGGGGTCGGTGAGCGTGACGAGCGTGTTGTTGAACGTGCTCTTGATGTAGGCGCGCCCGCGTGGCACGACCTTTCGTTCGCGGCGCTTCTGGCGCCGCACGGCGGCCGCCTTTGCGGTCGACCCGCGTGCTTGCTTCGCATCGGCCATAGTTCGGCTCCTCCTACTTCTTGCCGGCGCGTTTCTTGCCAGCCACGGTCTTGCGCGCGCCGCGCTTCTGCCGTGCGTTTGTCCGCGTCCGCTGGCCATGTACCGGAAGGTTCCGGCGATGCCGCTGGCCGCGGTAGCAGTTGATTTCGATGAGCCGCGCGATGTTCTGCCGCACTTCACGCCGGAGGTCGCCCTCGACCGTGTAGTGCTTGTCGATGAACTCGCGGATCTTGACGAGCTCGTCGTCGGTCAGGTCCTTCGCGTGTGTGTCCGGGCTGATCCCGGTCCCCGCGAGGATCGCGTGGGACCGCGTCAGCCCGATGCCGAACACGTAGGTGAGCGCGATTTCAGCGCGTTTGTCGTTAGGAAGGTCGACGCCAGAGACACGTGCCATCTTCTTTAGCCCTGCCGCTGCTTATGTTTTGGGTTTTCGCAAATCACCATCACCCGCCCATGACGGCGGATGACCTTGCACTTGTCACACCTTGGCTTTACCGAGGCACGAACTTTCATTTTCGGCTGCTCCTCTTTCCCTGCGTTGCCCGCTACTTAAACCGGTAGGTGATGCGCCCGCGGGAAAGGTCGTAGGGCGAAAGCTCTACCAGCACCCGATCCCCTGGAAGGATTTTGATGAAGTTCATCCGGATCTTGCCGCTGACGTGGGCCAGCACTTCGTGGCCGTTCGCCAACTCCACTTTGAACATCGCGTTCGGAAGCGGCTCCGTGACCACCCCTTCGACTTCAATCGCATCCTTCTTCGCCATACACCCTCTTCGTAATTCGCCTACGGGAGCGTGAGGACTTCGGCCTCACAACCCTCGCGGATCGCTATCGTATGCTCGAAATGACAGCACAAGTTACCGCTCTTCGTGCTTACAGTCCAGCCATCCTTCTCCTCAAAGACCTCTGGCGGACCGATCGTCACCATCGGCTCCAACGCCAAGACCAGCCCGCTTTTCAGCGGCGTGCCCTTGAATCGCATCCGATGGTTCTGGACGTGGGGGTCTTCATGCATGGCGCGCCCGACGCCGTGACCGCCGTACCCCTTTACGATGCCGTAGCCGGCCTTCTTGATCGTGTCTTCGATAGCTCCGCAGACATCGTTCAAGTGGCGGCCCTGGCCGGCCGCCTTGATCCCCGCCCACAGCGATTCCTCCGTCACCTTCATCAGCCGCTTGGCTTCATCGGAGATCTCCCCGACGGGGACCGTGATGGCTGCATCCCCGACGAAACCCTTGTGCGTGCAGCCCAAGTCGAAGCTGACCAGGTCACCCTCTTTGAGTATGCGGCTTGTCGGGATGCCATGGACGAGTTGGTTGTTGACGCTGATGCAAATGTTCGATGGATACGGCCGGTACCGCTCGTGGGGCCGGTAATCCTTGAACGTCTCCTTCACGCCACGCTTCCGGAATTCTTCGTGCACGAGCCGCTCGACCTGGAGCAGGTTCAGCCCCGGCCGGACCATCGCGCGGATCTTCTCCAGTGTCTGCGCCACGTGCTTTCCGGCCTCGCGCATCGTCCGGAGCTCTGCTTCAGTCTTGAGGACGACAGTCATGCGGACGCCACTCCCAACCCCAAGGCGGCGAAAAGGTCGGCGCTAACGGCGTCGAGGCCGCGTTGCCCGTCGATTTCGTGAAGGACACCCGCGGCGCGGTAATGCTCAATCAGGTCGAGGGGCGGCTTCTGCTTCTCGAGGCGCGTCCGCACCACCTCGGCGCCGTCGTCCGCCCGTTGGTAGAGCTCGCCGCCGCAGGCGTCGCAGACCCCGGCGCGCTTGGGCGGGTCGTTGCGCTCGTGAAACAGCTTCCCGCATTGCCGGCAGATCCAGCGCCCTCCCAGGCGAGCGACGAGTTCCTCGTCTGCCACCGAGATCAGCAGCGCGTGCGTAATCGCGTCGCCGCGAGCCCGAAGGGCAGCGTCCAGAGCCGAGGCCTGGGCGACGTTCCGCGGGAAGCCATCGAACATCACACCGGTCGCCGCGTCTGGCCGGCCGATGCGCTCGACGAGCATCTTGATCGTGACCTCGTCCGGCACCAGGTCACCCCGATCCATGTAGGTCTTCGCAAGCGTGCCGAGTTCGGTCTCTTCCCGGACGTTCTCCCGGAACATGTCGCCCGTGGAAATATGCAGCAGCTTCGAGGCTGTCGCGATGCGCTGAGCCTGCGTGCCTTTGCCGGCGCCGGGTGGACCGAGAAGTACGATGAACACTTAGCGGATGAACCCTTCGTAGTTTCGCATGAGCAATTGGGCTTCCAACTGCTTCATCGTGTCGAGGACGACCGCGACGACGATCAGGAAGCCCGTGGCCGAGACCGTGAGCGTCCGCGCGTCGCTGATGAGGCCAATAAAGAACGGCAGGATCGCCACGAAACCCAGGAACAGCGCCCCGGCCCAGGTGATCCGGGTGACGACACGCATGAGATATGCCTCGGTCGGTGGCCCCGGCCGAATCCCGGGGATGAATGCCCCTTGACGTTGCAGCGACTTCGCGATCTGCTGCTGCTGGTACTGCACCATCGTGTAGAAGAACGTGAAGACGATCACGAGGACAAACAAGATCGCCCAATACCAGCCCGTGCCGCTGCCGCCACGGCCCCCTTGGAACTGATCCACGAACCAGTTCGCTGTCGATTCGACCCAGCCGATCCCTGTGTCCGTAAAGTAGGAGGCAATGATCGGCGGCAAGATCATGATCGAGAAGGCAAAGATCAGCGGGATCATGCCCGCCATGTTGACCCGCAGCGGGATGTGGCTCGTCCCTTGCTGACGATACATCCGGCCCCCTCGGAAGGATGACCGCGCATATTGGACGGGCACCCGTCGCTGGGCCTCCTGAAAGAAGACGACGAGGTAGATAAGCGCGAACGCAAAGGCCACGATGGCCAACACGCCGATGATCGATTCCGTCGAAAGCTTCGGGATCTGACCGGGAAGCGTCGCCACGATGCCGCCGAAGATCAGGATCGAGATGCCGTTGCCGATGCCGTTGTCGGTGATCAACTCGCCCAGCCAAACCAAGAACATCGTCCCCGCCGTGAGCGTCATCAGCGTGGCGAGCGTGCCAAACGGGTGATCGGCGATGCCAAAGTCGTCGATGACGCTGGCGCCGCCGCTCTGGCTGTTGATAAAGATCAACTGCCCATAACCCTGCACCATCGAGAGCGGCACGGCCAGCCAGTGCGTCATGTTCTGGATCCGCCGGCGGCCGGCTTCGCCCTCTTCTTGGGCCGCCCGCAAGGACGGCACCAGCGGCGTCAGGATATTCATGATGATGGACGACGTGATGTACGGGTAGACGCCGAGCGCCGCCACGCTCAGGTTCTGCAGGGCGCCACCCGAGAAGATACTGAGGAAGTCGAGCAGGGTGCTGTTCTGGAACGCTTGCGAAAGCGCCTCGCGGTTCACGTTCGGGATCGGGACGTGCGCCACGAACCGGAAGACGATCAGCATCGCCAACGTGAAGAGCAGCTTGCGGCGCACGTCGACCTGCCGGAAGGCATCGATCATCGCCTGGAGAAGCCGCGGTCGCTCTGCTGCCTGCTGCGTCATCTGGCTAGTTCTCCTCCGTCGTTCCGGCCGTCGCCGTTGCCGTGCCGCCCGCCTGGGCGATCTTCTCGGCCGCACTCGCGCTGAAGGCGTGCACCCGGACATCGAGCGGCTTTGTCAGCTCGCCATGCCCAAGCACCTTTACGGGCTCGCGCAAGTGGCGCAGGATGCCCGCGTCTTTCAGCAGCTCTGGGGTGATGACCGTGCCCTCCGCGAACCGGTCCAGGGTCGAGAGGTTGACCGGCTGGTACGGCACGCGCCATTTGTTGTTGAAGCCGCGCAAAACGTGGAAGTGCCGCGCAAAAGCCGACTGGCCGCCTTCGAAGTTGTCGTAGGGCAACTTCTTGCCGCTCCGAGACTTTTGGCCCTTCATGCCCTTGCCGGAGTAGGTGCCATGGCCGCTGCCATGCCCGCGCCCGACTCGCTTCTGCGAATGAGTCGCGCCCGGATTCGGCTGCAGCATGTCCGCGCCAAGCCGGAACTCGACCTCAAACATCTCTTCGTTCATGACCCGCCCTCCTGGACATCGACGAGGTGCGTCACCTTGAAGACCATCCCCCGGATGGCCGGAGAATCGGCCTGGACGACCGTTTGGCCGAGACGGCGGAAGCCGAGCTTCTTGATCGTGTCTTTCTGGTCCTGGCCATAGCCGATGGCGCTCTTGCGATAGGTAATGTGGAGGTCAGCCATGGTTAGCTCGCCCCCTGGGCCAGCGCCAAGCGCCGCTCACGCGCGCCCTTGGGGTCGCGCAGCCCGGAGAGACCTTCGATCGTCGCCTTCGCCACGTTAATCGGGTTCCGGCTCCCGAGCGACTTGGCCAGCACATCCGTCACGCCTGCGGCCTCCATGATCGCGCGGACGGCGCCGCCCGCGATCACGCCGGTCCCGTGGCTCGCCGGCTTCATCAGCACGCGGGCCGCCTTGAACTCCGCGATCGTCGGGTGGACGATCGTGCCAGCCTTCAGCGGCACCCGGATCATCTGCTTCCGCGCGAGGGTAGCGCCCTTGCGGATCGCCTCCGGCACTTCGTTCGCCTTGCCCAGGCCGACGCCGACCGAGCCCCGCCCGTCGCCGACGACCACCAGCGCGCTGAAGCTGAAGCGGCGCCCGCCCTTGACGACCTTGGAAACGCGGTTGATGAAGATCACCTTCTCGGTCATCTCTTCTTGACTGGACTCGAAATGGCTCATCTAGAACCCCAATCCGGCTTCGCGAGCTGCGTCCGCGAGGGCCTGAACCCGTCCGTGATACTGGAAGCCCGCGCGGTCGAAGACCACCTGGGCCACGCCCGCGGCCTGCGCCCGCCCGGCCACAGCCCGGCCGACGACGGCGGCGCGCTCGGTCTTCGTCTTGTTCGCGGTCTCCGCAAGGAGCTCCTTATCGGTGTCGCTGGCCGACGCGAGCGTCCGCCCCGCAACATCGTC
>CAMAUF010000027.1 GCA_945861295.1 bacterium
CGAGATCAAGGCCCTGACCTTGCCTTCGCCAGGAGTGAGGATCTCGTCGGCCAGGACGGTCGTGGGGATGTCGCCGTTGGGCTGGTAGGCGCCGATCCCGGGCTTGACGCGGCTCCGCGCCCCGAGCGCTGGGACTGCGCCGCCACCCATAACTTCGGCCCGGCGCGTGGTGGGCGCCGATAGCGTGCCCGGGTTGGCGATCGTCTCACCCTCGCGCATGTAGCGCCCGCAGAGCGTGTTCAGGGTCACGATCAACTGTTCGGAGAGGTTCGAACGAGGCGCCATCGATGGGCCCGTGCCCGACGTGGCCACGCCGCGCTTGGCATCGGCGAACATGTGGGCCGCCTCAATGACACGCTGGGCGGGCACCCCGGACCGTTCTTCGACGTACTCCGGCGTGAAGCCGTCGACCGCTTCCTTCAGCTCTTCGACGCCGTCGACATAGGCCGCGAGGAAGTCGCCGTCGTAGAGGCCCTCCGTCAGGATCACACGAATGATGCCCGCGAGCAGGGTCGGGTCCTCGCCGGGCTTGACCTGAAGGTGGAGGTCGGCGCGCTTGGCGACGTCGCTGACACGCGGGTCGAGGACGATGAGCTTGAGGCCGCGCTTCTTGGCGTCCTGCAAGCGCTTCCAGGGGTTGTATGCGGGGAATTTGATGCCGGCGAACATCGAGACCACGGGGTTGCAGCCGACCATCATCATGACGTCTGAGCTATCGAAGCTCTGGTCGCCGCCTGCCCAGATCCCGTGGCGCATCATCGCTATCGCCTTTCCGGGTTGGTCGATGCTGGCGCTGTTGTAGAACGACGGGGAACCAATCCCGGTGTGCCAGGCGCGCACGAGCGTAAGGATGCCCGCGTAGAGGTAGGCGTAGGTGCCGTTATAGGTCGCCACGGCGCGCCCGCCATGGTCGGCGATGATCGTCTTCAGCTTGGCCGCGATTTCGTCCATCGCCTGTTCGCTGCTGATCGGCTGAAAGGAGCCGTCGGGCATGCGCTTGAGCGAGCTTCGCAGGCGGTCCGGGTGGTTGTGCGCTTCTGGCATGGCGCGGCCCTTGATGCAAGTGTAGCCGCCGAAGATCGGGTCATCCGCGTCACCGCGAACGGCGACGACTTTGTTGTCTTCGACATCGACCTCGATGGCGCAAAACGCATGACACACCCGGCAGAACGACTTCTTTGTTTCGACGACCACGGCTTTCCCTCCGAACTCTTGGCTGAGCGGCCAGATTCTAGCACGAACGCGTGCCACACGGCTCGGACGCACTCTGGGTACGGCGGCCCCAACCGCAACTACCTGGTACCCTTGCTCCTTTCCCCCTTGAGGCGAAGTGATGGTGGATTCTCGAGACATTCGGCAACATCTCGATGGGCTCGTGGCCAGGGCCGTGGCGGCGGCGGTCGCGGCGGGCGAACTCCCGGACGTAGCCGTCCCGGTTGGGACGGTAGAACGGCCCAAAGACACGGCGAAGGGCGACTTCGCCTGCACCTTGGCGATGCGGCTGGCGCGCTCCGCGATGCGCCCGCCACTCGAAATCGCGAAGGTCGTGGCGCGGCACTTCCCGGCCGACGCGACGGTCGAGCCGCCCGAGGTTGCGCCGCCGGGCTTCATCAACCTGCGCCTTTCGGCCGCGTTCCTCCAGGAGCAGGTCGAGACGGCGATTCGCCTGGGCGGCGCCTACGCCGACGGCGCCATCGGACGAGGGAAGCGCGCGCAAGTTGAGTTCGTCTCGGCCAACCCGACCGGCCCGCTGCACGTGGGCAACGGCCGCGGGGCCGCGATCGGCGACGCCTTGGCCAGCACGTTGGCCGCCGCCGGGTACGAGATCGAACGCGAGTACTACGTCAACGACGCCGGCACCCAGACCGACACCTTCTCGGACACGCTGTACGCGCGCTATCAGCAGCTCTTCGGACGCGACACGCCGATCCCGAAGGATGGCTACCCCGGCCAATACATGTCTGAACTCGCCGCCGAAATCAAAGACGCGGCCGGCGACGCGTTCTTGCGTCCGGAAGGCGCCTCGTGCCCGCTTGAACTCAACACGATCGGCATCGAGCTGATGGCGAAGAACATCCGCGCCAGCCTCGACGCCTTCGGCGTGCGCTACGACCGTTGGTATAGCGAGAAGTCGCTGTATTCGCCAGAAGGGTTGTATGAGTCCGCCTTCGGCGTGCTCCGCGCCAACGGACAGCTTGCGGAGCGCGAGGGCGCACTCTGGTTCACCTCCAGTGACCTCGGTGAAGAGAAGGACAACGTTGTCGTCCGCTCCGACGGCCGGCCGACCTACTTCGCCAGCGACATCGCGTACCACTACGACAAGTTCATCAAGCGGGGCTTCGATCTCGTCATTAACGTCTGGGGGGCGGACCATCACGGCCACGTCTCGCGGTTGAAGACCGCCACGCGCGCCCTCGGAGCGGCCGATGACGCGCTCCAGGTCCTGCTCTACCAACTGGTGACCTTGAAGCGCGGCGGCGAGGTCGTGCGCCTTTCCAAGCGCAGCGGCGAAATCATCAGCCTCGACGAACTGGTCGAGGAAGTCGGCAAGGATGCGGCCCGCTTCTTCTTCCTCCTACGCTCGCCGGGCGCTCAGATGGAGTTCGACATCGACCTGGCCGTGAAGCAGTCGAGCGAAAACCCGGTTTATTATGTCCAGTACGCCCACGCGCGCTTGGCCAGCATGTTGGCGCGGGCGGCCGAACAGGGGCTAACCCCAGAAGGCGGCGACGTGGCGCTACTGACCCAGTCGCACGAACTCGGGCTGGTGCGCGAAATGTTGCGGCTGCCGGAAGTCATCGAACTCGTGGCGACGACGTACGAGCCGCAGCATCTGCCGCATTACGCCATGTCGCTCGCGAACGCCTTCCACGCCTTCAACGATGCCTTTAAGCAACAGGACGACTCGTCGCTCAAGGTCATCACGGACGATGTCGCGCTCACGAAGGCCCGGCTGCGACTCGTCCTTGCGGCGAAGGTCGCACTGGCACGGGTATTGGACCTGATGGGCATGTCGGCGCCCGACCGCATGTAGTCCGCGTTCGCGAGCGAAGGAGAGACGCCATGGTTGAGTTGAGACTGCTTCAAGCCGACGCGCTTGAGGTGATGACGATCGTCGACAACCAGGTCGACGCCCTCCTGCCGGGGAGCGAAACGATCCGGCGGCGTCCGTGGGGCCCGCGTGTCGCCAATCCCGTCATCGATGCACCAGATGTCGCAACCACGCTCCACGCGGAGCACGGTTTCTCCGCGCTCGTGACGCTCGTGACCGGCGGCGAACGCCATACGCTGCTCTTCGACGCTGGCGTTTCGCCCAACGGCCTGGTCGAAAACATGGATCGGCTCGAGGCCAAGCCA
This sequence comes from bacterium, assembly GCA_945861295.1. Taxonomy (GTDB): domain Bacteria; phylum Chloroflexota; class Dehalococcoidia; order Tepidiformales; family Tepidiformaceae; genus CAMAUF01. The sequence continues at coordinate 3,358 of CAMAUF010000027.1, forward strand.
AAAGACATCGAAGCCGTGGTCCTCTCGCATGGGCACTTCGACCACACCGGCGGGCTGGCTGGGCTGATCGAGCGGCTGGGACGCCCAGCGATGCCACTCTTGGTGCATCCGCAGGCATACGTGCAACGGAGGGCCGCGCCGCCCGGTGTCCCGCCGACGCCGCTCCCGCCGCCGTCGCGCTCCGCTCTCGAGGGCGCCGGGTTCGAAATCATCGACGCGGTCGAGCCTGGGCTCATCTTCGAAAAGTCGCTGCTGGTGATGGGCGAAGTCCCGCGTGTCACTCCATTCGAACAGGGCTTCCCGTTCTTTCAGGCCCGAGCTGACGACGGCTCGTGGGCGCCGGAGCCACACCTGATGGACGACCAAGGCATCGTCGTCCACGTGCGCGGCAGAGGGTTGGTGGTGCTCACGGGGTGTGGCCATGCCGGGATCGTGAACATCGTGCGCAGGGCGGTCGCGCTGACGGGCGTCTCGCGGGTCTATGCCATCCTCGGAGGCTTCCACCTGGGCGGGACCTACTTCGACCCAATCCTCGGGGCGACGGTCGACGCCCTCGCGGCGTTCGAGCCAACTGTGATCCTCCCGGCCCACTGCACGGGCTGGAAGGCCCAAATGCTGATCGCACAGCGCATGCCGGAGGCCTACGTGCACAACGCCGTGGGCACGACGCTGCTCTTGTAGGGGCGATGGTCAGGGCGCCGGGTGGTCCGTCATGAGGACAACGAAGCTGGCTTGCTCGAAGCCGCGGTCGGTCGTGGCTATCTGGATCATCCGGCGCTCGACCATGACCTCCATGCTGACGCAGTCGGTGAGGCTCCAATTCTTGTCGGCGAACTGGCGGTAGCGGGCCTCGGCGCGGGCGAGCAGGGCGGGCGTCAGTGGAATGACTTGCCAGCTGGGACGGCTTCGGACCCAGCTGATAAAGTCAGCGACCACGGCTTTGTTTGGGCTTCGTGAAAAATAGTTCCCCAATTCGATCATCACCGCATCCGAGGTGAGTAAGGGTGTGCGTTTGCGCTCGAACTCTTCCGCCATAACGAGGGCCATCAGCCGTTTCGCGTCTCGCGGATCGAGTAGGGCGACAAAATACGCCGTGTCGACGAAGACTTCGTCATTCACCGAGGAGCATCTCCTCATTGAGGTACTCGTCGACTCGCGACGAACCGTCCGAACGCCAGCCGACCAGGGTGGCCAGGTTTGCGAACTTGAGCAGCGCGGTCGCGGCTGGTTCGCAATCCGCAGCTGCGGGCGCCCCGTCACGAATCACGCGATGCAGCTTGACGTCGATCACATCCCCGCCCGAAAGTCCGGTGATGTCGGTTGGAATCGCGAAACAGCCGCTGTTCGTCAGCTTGAAGTAGTGATGGTTCCAGTATCCGGAGCCGTGGGGCCGAAGCGAGACTTGGACGATGTCGTTGTCCGGACGCTCCGAGATGCCGGCCGACTTCCGTACGGCCGCCGGGATGGCGACATGGCGGTTCTGGGTGGTCTGGATCGTCGCCGTGAACGTCTCGATCTTTTCGCCGAGGTGGCTGGACATCTTGAGTACTCCTTGTCGTGGTTGACGCAGACTCGAATCTCTCACATGACCTTCGCCACCAATCGATCCATCTAACTCCTTGAGCTCCTTCATAGTCCAACCTTTTGTCATCACTTTAGGAGATATACGAGAGAACCGAATGCCCGGCTCACCAGTAGTGCTGGTTCCACTTTCCTGGCCCGTGAGGCCGGATCGAAACCTGGACGATGTCGTTGTCCGGCCTCAAGTCGATACCGGCCAACTTCCGGGCGGCAACGGGGATGGCGACATGACGATTCGCCTGGATCGTGGCGGTGAACTCCGTGATCTTCTCGTCAAGGTGGCTGCTAAGGTGGCTGCTCATCTCGTTCCTGCTAGCTGATACCGCAGAGCTTATCGCTTCCCTAGTCAGGAGTCAACTAGGCAAAGTGCTACTGGCCGCTCGTCACGGTGAAGGGCGCCCGCATGCCCTTGAGCAGGTGGCTCACGGCCTCGCCCGCCGCCTCTTCGACGATGCTGCACTGCAATTCGTACTCGCCGGCCGTGAGTTGCACTTCCAACGTCGCCGATTCGCCGGGCCCGAGTTCCCGCGTGCGCCCGACTTGTGCGAACGAGCCATCAGCCTCTTTGCGCAGGATGACGAGGTCGTGGCGGAGGCCGAGCTCCGCATCGTCGGCGCCGTGCGCGTGGCCGCCTTCCGCGTGCGTCGCTTCGAACGTCACCTTGCCTGCGGGGATGGACGTGCGCGACGGTTCGACGGCCCAGTTCGAAAGCCCCACGCGCACGTCTGGGTCGAGGCCACCGTCGCCGGAGAACCAGCCGCGGTCGATGGCGACGAAGAGCAGGAGCGGGACGAGGAGCACGAGCGCTGCGGCAGCAAGCCCAGCTAGCGGCGCCATCGTCGCGAAAGTGCGGCCGCGCGGCGGCTCGTACTGATTCCCAGCCTTGGCCGCGAACGAGGAGGCCCGGGTGCGAAGCCGGAGGCTGTTGGCCATGACGCTGACGGAGCTCAGGGCCATCGCGCCCCCGGCGACGACAGGGTGCAACGCGCCGGCCGCCGCGAGCGGGATCATGAGGACGTTGTAGCCGAAGGCCCAGACGAGGTTCTGGCGGATCGTGCGGAGGGTCGCTCGGGCGATGAGGAAGCCTTCCGCGATCTTCGTGACATCACCGTGCAAGAGCGTCATCCCGCCCGCCTCTATGGCAACGTCGCTGCCGGTGCTCATGGCGATGCCAAGGTCGGCCTGGGCGAGGGCTGGGGCGTCGTTAACGCCATCGCCGACCATCGCCACGCGCTCTCCCGCCGCTTGCCGCTCCCGTACGAACGCGAGCTTCTGCTCGGGCCGGACGGCGGCGTGAAACGCATCGACCCCGGTCTGCGCGGCGACGGAGGCCGCCGCGCGGGGGTTGTCGCCGGTCATCATCACCACGCGGAGGCCGAGCGTGCGCAGGGCGGCGACGGCCTTGGGCGCGGCCGGTTTGATAGCGTCGGCCATGGCGATGAGGCCGGCCAAGCGGCCATCCGCGGCCACGAGCACGACAGTCTTGCCCCCCGCTTCGAGCCGTTCGACCTCGGGGGCGGCTTCCGCCAGCCCAGTCACCGCGTGCTCCTCAAGCAAGGCCGCCGTGCCCACGAGCACCGGCGTGCCCGCGACCACGCCGCCGACCCCAGCGCCGCGATAGGCAATGAACTCCTCAACAGGCGCGATAGGGAGGCCCAGACCGGTGGCTGCGTCAACGACGGCGCGGCTTAGAGGATGCTCGCTGTGCGCTTCCACAGCGGCCGCGAAGCTCAGGACTGTCGTTTCGTCCGCATCTCCCAGCGGCAGGACTGCCGCGACCTCCGGACTGCCCTGGGTGAGGGTGCCCGTCTTGTCGACGACGACAAGATCGAGGGCCTGGACGCGTTCGAGCACCGCGGCGTCACGGATCAGGATGCCGCGTTCGGCGGCCAGGCCCGTGCCGACCATGATCGCGGTCGGCGTAGCAAGGCCGAGGGCGCACGGGCACGCGACGACGAGGACAGCGACGGCGTTCCGGAGGGCGGCCGGCCAATCGCCCGCGGCAAAGCCCCAACCGAGGAGCACGGCCGCGGAGGCCACGATGACGGCCGGGACGAACCAGGCCGCGACGGTGTCGACGGTCGTCTGGATGGCCGCCTTCGAGCCCTGGGCTTCTTCGACCAGGCGGGTGAGGCGGGCGACCGCAACCGCTTCGCCGACGGCGGTCGCTTCGCAGGTAATCGCGCCGTCCTGGACCACCGTGCCCGCGAGGACAGCCTGGCCCGGCCGGCGTTCGACTGGGACGGGCTCCCCGGTCAGCATCGACTCATCCACCGCCGTCCGGCCTTCGCGGACGATGCCATCGACGGGGATGCGCCCGCCGGGTCGCACGACGAAGAGGTCGCCGGCGCGGACATGCTCGATCGCCAATTCGACTTCCTGGCCGTCGCGGACGACCGTGGCGGCTTTGGCGGCGAGGCCAGCCAGCGCCCGCAGCGCCGCCGATGCTTCGCCCTTCGAGCGTTCCTCGAAGTATTTTCCGAGCGTCACGAACAACAACACAGCGGCGCTGACGTCGAAGTACATGTGCCGATGGCTGCCCGAAGCGACGATCCAGGTCGAATAGCCGAAGGCCGCGGTCGTGCCGAGGGCAACGAGAACGTCCATGTTCGGGTTGGCATGGCGCAGGCTTGTCCAACTGCCGCGGTAGTAGCGCCAGCCGAGCCCAGCTTGCACCGGCGCAACCAGCGCGAACACCAGCCAGCCGGTCTCTTGGTGGCCGCCCAACGCTGTCAGGCCCGCGATGTCCATCGCCATCGCCAGCACGATCGCGGGCACGCCGAGGAGCGACCCGATGGCGATGAGCGCGAGCGTGCGGCGGGCCGCGCTCCGCCGCAGGGCCTCGCGGGCGGAACGGCTGACATGCGCGCCAGCCGTGTAGCCGGCCGACTCGATGGCGCCGACCAGGGCACTGACCGGCAGGTCGCGCCCGAGCGAGACGTAGGCCGTTTCGGCGGCGAAGTTAACCGTCGCGAGGTCGACGCCATCGACCTTGTTGAGCGCGCGTTCAACGCGGCGGACACACGAGGCGCAGGTCATGCCGCCCACGTCGAGGATCATCGAGTTCGCCATGGTTGCCCCTTAGGCGCGGACCGCGGCTTCGTAGCCTTCTTCGGAGATGGCTTCAAGAAGCTTGGCCGTGTCGATGCCCGCCCCGTTGATGACGGCGAGCTTGTCATCGAGGCTGACTTTCGCGGCGGACACGCCAGGCACGGCGACGAGCGCCTTGGTGACGGCGTTGACACAGTGGTCGCAGGTCATGCCGGTGATGTCGAGGCGGATTTCGGTAGCCATGGTTATCTCTCCTGGGGTTCTGTGGTTGATTCTCCGGGGCCTTGGACGCGATACACACGGAGGAGTTCGGCGATGGCCCGCTCCTGTTCGCCGTTCCGCATCTGCTCGACGACGTGCGTGCGCAGGTGGCCCTCGATGACGACGGAATCGAGGCTGCGCAGCGCCTTCTGCACCGAGAGCGAGAGGTCGAGGACATCGATGCAGTAGCGGTCATCTTCGACCTGGCGCTCCAGAGCCTGCACCTGGCCGGCGATGATGCGCAGGCGGCGGAGGGCTTGCTGTCGTGTCTCGGGCGTCATGGCATAAGGATACCCCCCTACCCTATGGATGGCAACCTTCTTGCGGCTCTATGCCGCCCTGGCCAGTGCCCGCTAACCAACTACCCGATGACGCGAGCCTCACGCAGCGCCACGATCTCCTCCCATGAATACCCGGCTTCGAGTAAGACCTCCTCGCTGTGCTCGCCATACTCAGGCGCGCGGGTGCGGATCGAGCCGGGGCTGCGGCTCAGCGTCACGCCCGGGCCAACCATTTTCAAGCCGGGATGCTCCGGGTTGGGGTAGTCGACGAAGAACTGGTTCGCCTCCGCCATCGGGTCGGTCACCAATTGGCCGTAATCTTGCACGGACGCGACGGCCAGGCCGCATTCGCCGGCGAGATACTCCTGCCACTCCCTTTGTGGGCGCGACGCAAAGACGCGGTCCAGCTCCGCAACAACGGCCGGGAAGTGCGGGACAGCTGTGGCGAGCGTGTCGAGTTCGCGGTTGTCCCGCAGCGCCGGGCAATCCAGCGCGGCCATGAGTCGAGGCCACCAACGACCGTACTGGGCCATCGCCAGCGCGATGTAGCGTCCGTCGGCGCATTCGTAGATGTTCCAAAGCGGCGCGCGCTGTTCGCGGCGGACCTGGGGCGGCACGGCGCCGTTGAAGAGCGTCCCGGTGATGTTGAACGCTTGGAGGGCGACCTGCCCGCCGAGCAGCGAGCCATCCACCGCCTGGCCTTCGCCGGTGCGGGCGCGGTGCCAAAGCGCCATCAGGATGCCGTTGCAGAGGTAGAGCGCGCCGACCTGGTCCGCCATGCCACCGAAGGCGAAGAACGGCGCATCGTCTGGCGGGCCCATCGCCATCATCGTCCCGCCGCGGGCCTGGGCGAGCATGTCCATCGCCGGCCAGCGAGCGTGCGGGCCTTCCGCGCCGTAGCCGCTCGCGGTCGCGTATATGATCCGCGGATTGCGCGCACGGAGGTCCTCATACGCGAGGCCGAGCCGTTCCATGACGCCGGGCCGCATGTTCTGGACGAACACGTCGGCGGTCTCGACCAGCCGGAGCACCGCCTCGCGGCCCTCGGGATGCTTGAGGTCGATCACCAGGCTGCGCTTGTTGTGGTTGTGGCTTTCGAAGTAGGCGTTCAGCGTTGTCGTGGCGCCGACCATGCCGCGGCCGGGGTCAGGGGCGTCGGGGCCTTCGACCTTGATCACGTCAGCGCCGAATTGGCCGAGCATCGCCGTCGCGTAGGGGCCCTGTTGCCAATGGGTGCAATCGATGACGCGAAGGCCGGAGAGCGGAAGGCCGGTATGCGGGACGTCGGGAAACATGGGCGGCTCCAGGGGCAGGCTGAGAGGCCATCTTGGAAAGGTGGGCGGCCGGGTGTCAACGGGGGCCGCGGCTATACTGACAAAATGCGAATTGGAGCACACGTTTCCAGCGCCGGCGGGCCGGCCGGAGTCTTCGAGCGGGTGGCCCTGATCGGCGGCGAGGCCGTCCAGCTCTTCATCTCGGCCCCCCAGCAGTGGCGCGCCCCGGCCTTGACCGAAGCGCAAGTGTCGGCTTTCCGCGAGGCGCACGCCGCCGCCGGCATCCCCGTCTTCTTTCACGGCGTCTATCTGATGAACTTCGGCAGCCAGGATCCGGCGATCCTCGCCAAGTCTGAAGCTTCGCTGGCGGCGTACCTGCGCTGGGCCGGCGAACTGGGCGTTGTGGGCACGGTTTTCCACGTCGGCAGCCACCTTGGCGCCGGATTTGACGCGGTCGTGGAGCAAGCGTGCCGGCTGATTCGGGCCGCGATGGAAGCGGCGCCCAACGGCTCGCTCGTCATTCTGGAGAACAGCGCCGGCCAGGGAAACGTCATGGGCCGCGACTTCGCCGAGTTGGGCGCGCTCATCCGCGGGCTCGACAACGACCCGCGCGTCGCGGTCTGCCTCGATACCTGCCACGCCTTCGCGATGGGCTACGACCTCGCGACGCGCGAAGGCTGTGAAATCGCGATGGAGGAGTTCGGCCGGCTCGTCGGCTTCGAACGGCTCGTCGCCGTCCACGCCAACGACTCCAAGCTCGGCCTCGGCGGCGTGCGTGACCGGCACGAGAACATCGGCGACGGCATGATCGGCCTCGAGGGCTTCCGCACGCTGATGGCCCACCCGGCCTTCGCCGAGGTCCCGTTCCTGCTCGAAGTGCCCGGGATCGAGGACAAAGGCCCGGACGTCGAGAACGTTGATCGCCTCAAGCGCATCCGGGCCGAGGTCGGCGCGCCGGGCGGATGATGCCCATCGTGGCTTTCGGTGCCCTCCGACTCCGCCATCGTCGAGGCCGCCACGGAAGGCGAGCCCGGATGCCCAAACGCGGAAATTTCGGTACCGTGCGATCTCATGCCGACGCCACACCCCGACAAACCGTTCCTCACCGGCCGCCTCCAAGGTGCGCTCTTCACCGAATGCGCCGAATGGGTGTGGGAGCAGCTCCAAGAGGAGGGCTACTACCTCGCGGGCGAACTCGTGGAGCTCGTGCTCGAAACCGAACGCGAACTGGGTGTGCACGCCCGCCCTTTGCCCGAAATCGCGCGAATCGTGGCCGACGAGTTCCTCCTGCGAGGCGTGTCCGGCAACCCGAACCCAATCGAAGCGCACCTGATCGAGGTCATCCTCCAATGGGAGGACGACTTTCTTGGCTTCGGCGGCATCCCGCGGGCCGCGAGTTGATCCGGCGGCAGGAGGCCGGGACGTGTTGACTCCGGATCAGCGGGGGTCGAGACTGGCTCAACGACCGCATCAGAGGAGGCGCCGCTACCCGTCTTTCCGACCAATGGGAGCTGGCTACCAACAGAGCGCCTGCGCCGCGGCTGCGAAGTTCGCGGATGACGAGGAGGGGGCCGATCGAAACCATCGGCGGATGGCCCCCCGGATTGGCACACTCGAGAGGCTGACGACAAACCCGCGCGGGCAACCGGCGGACAAAGCGCCAGCCACGTGCTGAAGGTCATGCATCCTTCCTCAGCCCTCCCCCAATCCTTGCGCCCCGAACCCGCGTCCCCGGTCGCCTCGCGCCCGGTGCGGCGCCTGTGAACAAAGGAGCATGCGATGTGTGGGATCGTCGGCTATACCGGGCCGCGTGCGGCTCTCCCTATATTAATGGACGGACTTCGGGACCTTGAATACCGCGGTTACGATTCGGCCGGGATCGCGGTCGCCTCGAACGCGGGTGGATCCGCGGCGTTCGAGCTACGGAAGCGCGAAGGCCGCCTCGCCAACCTCGACGCCGCCGTGGCTGAAGACGGCGACCTGATCGGGACAGCGGGCATCGGCCATACGCGCTGGGCGACCCACGGGCGCCCGACCGACGCCAACGCCCACCCGCACCGGAGTTGCGACGGCCAAGTCGTTGTCATCCATAACGGCATTGTCGAGAACTTCGCCGCGCTGCGGCGCGAACTGACGGAGCGCGGACACGCCTTTCAAAGCGAGACGGACACGGAGT
>CAMAUF010000028.1 GCA_945861295.1 bacterium
CGGCCGCGCGCCGGCGCGAGATAGCCGATCGCCGTCGAAATCCGCAACGTCCCACGCCGGTTCATCGCCCACGAACCGACGCCGGTCGATCCCGGCACGTTGTGGTCGTCGCTCCGCGGATAACCGGCCGCCTGGCAGGCCGCGAGATAGGCCGCCTGCACCTTCGTCAGCTCCTCATCGCGCCAGCGCACGATCGGGATCGGCCCGCCCTTGCCGTGATAGTCGCCGCCATGGTCGCGGTCGTCTTCGAGCTTGCGCAGGAACGGCAGGCAGCGCTCCCAGGACCATTGGTCGTTGCCGAGCGTCGCCCACTCGTCATAATCCTCGGGGACGCCGCGAATGGCGACGATGCCGTTGACGGCCGAGGAGCCGCCGGTCACTTTGCCGCGGGCATACGGCACAGCGCGGCCCGGCACGGCGTCGCCGAGCCATTGCCAGTCGTGCGCGATCGATCCCGCCTTTGTGCCGTCCTTGATGTCCTCCGGCAAAGTCGAGATGTCGGCATAGTCCGGCCCCGCCTCCAACAGGAGGACCGAACGGGCCGGGTCCTCCGTCAGCCGCGCGGCGAGCGCCGCCCCCGCCGAACCGGCGCCCACGATGATGGAGTCGTACACCGTTGCCATCGCTTGCCTCTTTCTCGCTGAACGTCGATGTGGCCACGAAGCCTACCAGGCGCGCCCGTTGACAAGTAGGCGGCGGGCTGCGAGCGTAACGGCCATCTCGGAGAAGTTGGCTGGGCGGCCAAGTTCGCCGTCCAGCGAGGGAGTAACGTCATGGGTGAGGCATCGCACGACCACGAAACCGTTTCCGTCTATCCCCTTAGCGAGGCTCAACGCGAAGAGCTGTTGACGAAGGCCGGCGAGTGCGTCGTCAACTGGGCCACGAGCGACAACTGGCCGATCGGCGTCATGCACAGCTTCGTCTGGAAAGACGGCCGCGTGTGGGTGACCTTCGGCGCTCACCGGCACCGCACCGCCGCGATCCGGCGCAACCCGCGCGTCTCGATCGTGGTCACGAGCGCCTCCATCCCCGGTCAGGGCGCCGGACGTACGCTGACGATCAAGGGTCGCGGGATCCTTCACGAAGACGCCGAAACGAAGGCGTGGTTCTACCCCGCCCTCTCCTATAAGGGCCTGACCGGCGCGGCGGCGGAAGCCTTCGTCGAACGCCTAAATTCTCCGCTCCGCGTCATCCTCGAAGTCGTCCCCGAAAAGTGGATCACCTTCGATGGCCAGAAGATGGGCATGGACACGGCTGGCGTGCTCCCCGACGATCAGCGCGGCCCGATGCTCGAATCCGACGCCGTCCGCATGAAGCGCGAACTGGAGCGCCGCGGCATCGCCTGACGACGGGGTGGGTGAGGGCCAGTCACAGCCGCGAAGGCTCACCAAGCATCGCCGCATGGGCCCCCTCTCTCGTTCGGGGAGGGCTGGGGTGAGGGCCAGTCGGTGCCCGGCGCCACGGGTGCCCGCCCGGCCATTACCGCCCCTGTACCGGCTCTCATTCATTTCTGAGACTTCGCCCGTACGTTGGGTTCACAGCTTTTCCAGAGGCATGCCTTGAACCGATTGAGCCTAACCGTCGTCGCTGCTGCCGTCCTCGCCGCCATGACACTGTCCGCTTGTGGGGGCGACGACGATGCACCGCCAATACCGTGCGGGGCGGATTGCCAGCCGGCCACCGCGACCGGGACGGCCGTCGCCGAAACGGCGACATCCACGACTTCCACGACACTTGCGGCCACCGGGACAACCGCGGCGGTCAGCGCGACCACGGCCGCCCCATCCGCGGCGGTCGCCACGGTCATCACCATCGCCAAAGTTAACGCCAACACGGCAACCCGGGCCCAGCTCGAGTCAGCGTTCGCAGCTGCCGGCGTCCCAAACCCGGCCAACTGGGCCAAGGAAGTCGAGGAGTACCGGCCCTACCCCAAGGACGACCCGAGCTGGGCCAAGCTCCGCAGACAGCTCGCGAAGTACAACCCCGGCCCCGGCGTCGTCGACCACATCATCGACGTGCTCGAACCGTGATCGACCGCCGTACGGAAGCCGGCCGGCTGCGGCTCGCACTGCTCGCTCTTGGCGGGCTCGCGGGGGTTGCCACGGCCGCCGAACTCGCCACAGAGCGGCACTGGGGCGGGTTCATCCAGCTCATCCCGTGGATTGGCCTGATTGTCATCGCCGCCCTGATCGGCGTCGTCCTCGTGCGGCGCGGTCACGGCGCTGTCTGGGCCGTGCGCCTAGCCTGCCTCGCGCTCGTCGCCGCCTCGGCCTTCGGCGTCTACAAGCACATCGCTGAAAACCACACCGCCGGCCCGCTCGATTTCCGCTACCAAGACAGCTGGGTCACGCTCTCCGGGCCATCGCGATGGTGGAAGGCCGCTACCAAGACGGTCGGCCCCGCGCCCGTGCTCGCGCCCGGCGCGCTCGCCTTCTCGGCGCTCTGCGTCGCGCTCGCCACCTGGGGCGCCCCCGAGGCGAAGACAAGCGATTGATGAAGAGACCTACCGTTTCGACAGGTGTACGCTCACGGACGGGGAACGCTTCGCGGGCTTTGGTGGGTGGTCAGTGTCGCAGGAAAGCTACTCACACATACCGCCCTCGACCGCCACGACGCCACACCTACTACGTAGAGGCCCGACCTTCGGGAGCGCCACCTCCCTATGGGGCATGGACGTTCCAAAGCGGCTATGCTTCGCGCCTCTCTTAAGCCGACCCTAGCCGAGAGAGGCCGAGTTGCCATGTCCAAGCAGACTAGCTGGGAAGAAGATACAGACTCCTTCTTCGACATTCAGGATGCCGGAAGGCTGACACTGACCCCGATCACCACGCTGCGACGGTGGGTCACCGAAGGTGTCGTTAAGCCATCACGGCTCGCGATAGATGAGGACGGTCATCACGTGAGCGGGTTTTCACTCTGGGACCTCGCCTTCATTCGGATCGTCCGGCACCTGACCACGGTCGGAGAACCAAAGCTAAGGCTAGAAGATGCGGTCCTTCACGTTTCCCACGCGCTTTCGCGTCTCTCCCCCATAGGCACACATTGGGCAGACGCGCATCTCCTGAGCAAGCCGGGTCCGCTGATGTTGGTCGCCGACGGCCACGGCATCACTCAATCCCTTCCCGGCGGCGCCGGACAGCGGGTGTTCGAGGAATTCTTAGACCTTCAGGTTCGGCAGATGATCCTCGGTCCGGAGTCTCTTCTCATTCCGGCCGAACTTCTCGAACACATCGAGATGAATCCCCGCAAGCGCGACGGGCATCCTGTGATTCGCGGAACGAACATTAGCACTACCGTCGTGTTCGACATCATGCGCCGTGCCGACGGACTCGCCCGTGCGAAGTCGCTGTTCCCCTTCGTAAGTGCCGAGGCCTTCCTAGCCGTTGGGAAATTCCACCGGGAGTATCTGCACGAGCGAGTCAAAGTTCCTACTGGATAACTGTGTGCCGCCGGACTGGGCAGCGCCGTTGCGCAAGGTGGGGTTCCCCGTCTTGGACGGTAAGAACGTGTCCAAGCTGTCGTCGATGCCCCTGGATGATGACTGTCTCTACCTCATCTATGCCCGTCACCACGGGCGGATCTTGTTGACCTGTGACGACCTGCAAAGCGGCGGCAACGGAACGAGTGCCCACACTGGCTACCGCATCGCCGCGGAACTGAGACAGCGTGGCGGCAACGCCATCTCCATGGGGAGGCCGGACCAACCGATCTCCCGGATGCTGGGCAAGCTACTGTTCTATCAAGGCGAGTGGGAAGCGTTCTTTGCGGCGGGGTCGGGCAAGGTCCGTATCGGCAAGATCGGCGCCGGGCGGTTCTGTCCTGATTGTGGGCTTCAGACCGAGGTCACCGGCGACTACAGCCAGCGGCGGCCCGATAAACTACCATGGCTGGAGGCAGTCGAGGCGGCGCAGGGACAAGCCTACCTTGAGGCCATGAAGCAACTTGGGATCGGGAAACGACAGCCGCGCGGGCGGCCCTTTCAGGCCAAGCCGATTGGGGTCACTCTTGACTTGCCGTTGGACTACCGAAAATCCTAGTGTTGGCCTAGGAGCGTTGAGGGGCGGCCCCAAGGGTATGGAGGTCCAGTAAGTTGTGACCACAAGGATTGAGTCACAATCGCCCGAGCCGGAGAGAGCGGCTCTCAACCATCCATCGTTTCAATCAGAAGACCTCCGTTGGGTAGGGTGAGGGGTGGTTGCGCCGCGAACATTCGACCGCAGCAACCCAAAGCTCGACCGCGCACGCCCGCTGACGCCGCCCCCTCGCACGTCACGCGCCGCAGCGCCATCCTGCTCCCATGCTTCGCCTCGGCCCCAACACCACGGTATCCGTCCTCGCAATCCCCGCGCGGAGCGCAGTCATGAGCAAACATGAGCACGTGCTCATCATTTTTTCGCTCGCTATGCGGAACGTGCCTGACGAGGTGGCGAGTGGATGAGCCGCGCTCGGCCCCGGACTGGCAGGATGCCGTCGCTCGCCGCACCCTGGTCTTCGACCGGATCGGTCACAACCGGCGGATGACCGTTGTGCTCTTCGTCGCCTTCTTCTCTCTCGCCGGCGGCTTGGCCTGGCTGCTGGCGGTTGGCTTCGCCCTCGGGACCGGCGCGCTCGCCGTCTTCGGGGTCATCCTCATCGCCTACGGCGTCTTCGCTTACTTCGGTTCCACCAGCGTCGTCCTCTCGATTTCGGGCGCCCACGAAGTGACGAAGGACGACGAATGGGAGTTCGTCCGGCGCGTCGAAAATCTCAGCATCGGCGCCGGGCTGCCCATGCCGCGGACCTGGGTGCTCGAAGATTCCGCGCCAAACGCCTTCGCCACCGGCACGACGCCGAAGCACGCCCACGTCGTCGTCACGCGCGGCCTGCTCGACAAGCTGGAACCCGCCGAACTCGAAGGCGTGCTCGCTCACGAGCTTTCGCACATCGGCAACAACGACATCCGCGTCATGACCATCGTGACCGTGCTCGTCGGCGTGATCGCGCTCGTCTCGGACCTGGCCCTGCGGTTCACCTGGATGGGGGCGGGCTCGCGGCGTTCGAACAAGGGCAAAGGTGGCAACGGCGGCGCGCTCCTCCTCGTCGTCGCGATCGTCGGCGCGTTGCTCGCGCCGGTCGTCGCCCAGCTGATCCGGATGGCGGTCAGCCGCCAGCGCGAGTACCTCGCCGATGCCAGCGGCGCGCTCCTCTGCCGCAACCCAGACGCCCTGGCGCGCGCCCTCGAAAAGATCCGCGACGACCACGAGCCGCTCGAAGCCGCCAATAAAGCGACTGCCCACCTCTACATCGCAAACCCGCTGCGCGACCATGCCAGCGCCCTCAACGGCCTCTTCGCCACACACCCCGACGTCGATGACCGCATCAAGCTGTTGCGGACGATGTAGGTCAGCCCGCCGGCCGCACCCAGATCTTGCCGGCGACTTGGGTGCCAATCACGATGCTGCGGCCGCCAATGTTGGCCGTCACGGTGCCCCGGTACGGTTCGTGGTGTTCGAGTTGCACCGGCTTCCCGGGCCGGATGCCCTCTTCGTCGAAGAAACGTAGCAGCGCCTCATCCTCTTCGAAGACGCGGTCCACCGCGACGAACGAGCCCTCCGCGACCTCCGCCAACGTTTCCGTCGTGAGCGGGACCGTCGGCGCGGAGCCCGGGATCGGGTAGCCGAACGGGCTGTGCGTCGGCCGCCCGAGGACCTCGAAGAGCTTCGACTCCGTGACATCTGAGATGCCATGCTCGAGCAAGTGCGCCTCTTCGTAGGCGCGCCACCATTCGACTTTGAGCACTTCCGTCAGTAGGCACTCCGCTAGCCGGTGACGCCGGACCATCTGCTCGGCCCGCTCCAGCCCTACAGTGGTCAACCGGATGACCTTGCGGCCGTCCACGGTCACGAGCCCGTCGCGTTGAAGCCGCTTCAGCATCCCCGCGACCGAAGGCGGCGTGATCCCGAGCCGGTCCGCAAGCCGGACCGCGATCACGTCCTGGCCCTCGTCGTCCGCGATCCGGTAGATCGTCGTCAGGTAGTCATCGGAGGCGACGTTGGAAACTTGCTTCGGCACCAAGCGATGGTACGGGCGGAAGGCACAAGGGCCGAATCCGGAGTTCCCGATTCGCGTAGGATATCGCCAACGCCGCAAGACCCGCCAAGGAGTGCCACCAATGCTCGAACTCACGTATCCGACCGTGACCGAGGTCGAACCGGGCGTCCTCGCGGGGCCTCAGCGCAACGTCATCAACCCCGACCACGAGGCCGGCGAAGGCAGCATCCACGACGACGCCACCGCGCAGAAGGTCGGCTTCCGCGGCGGCACCGTCGCGGGTTCGTACCACCTCAACCTCTTCCCGCCGCTGGCGCTCGAAGCGTTCGGGCCGCGCTGGTTCGAACGCGGCTCGCTCTCGATCTATTTCCGCAACGCGACCATCGACCGCGAGCCCGTCCGCGCCTACGTCCGCAAGCCGAAGGGCCTCGCGGACGAGCAAGTCGACGCCTGGGCGCTGCGTGATGATGGCCTGCTCGTCCTCGAAGGCACGCTGTCCGTTGGCGCTCCCGGCGAACCCCCGGCGCTCCAACGCATCGACCTCGACGCCATCGACGGGGCCGGCCTCCGCATCCTCGCCGGCATCCGCAAGGGCGACCTCATTCCCGAGCAAGGCCTGATGGTGTCGAGCGACTACTTCGACAGCCGGCTCGCGACTGCGGCGGAGGTCCTGCCGTGGAACCTGCCGGAGCCGGCGGGATCGAGCGGCTTGGCGCGGTCGCCGTGGGGTGAAGGCCGCGTCCTGACGCCGCAGGGCATGGAGAACCTGCTCTACCGTCCGGCCGTCGAGAGCATCCGCAAGCGCGTCAACAAGTCGGTGGGTCTCTTCGGCGCGATCGAACTGCGGGCGGTCAACGGCCCGGCCTTCGCCGACACGCCGTACGTGGTGTACGGCAAGGTGCTGGCGGTGGGCCAAAGCCCCAAAACCGAGTTCTTCTGGTACGAAACCTACGCGGACGACACCGCCGGCCGCCGCGTCTGCGAAATGCGCATGCTGCTGCGGTTCATGAAGGCGAGCTCGCCGCTGTACGCGTAAAGGGACCTCGACTGGCACGGCGGCTTTGGGCTGCCAGAGGACCCGTCCGTAGGGCCCCCTCGGATGCGGCGCGGCGTATACTAGCTGCCATGAGCACCGCAGTCGCCGCCCCATCTGCCGCCCGCGAGCGTTTTGCGGCGCCAACCTGCCCCCAACCCGAGACGCACGGCATCGCACGGCCCGTGATCTTTGCGCCCAGCGGCCGGCCAGATTACGTCGCCTCGGCGGAGATGTCGTTCGACGAGTTTCTGCGCCTGGACTACGAGCAAGGCCTCGCTGAGTGGGTCGACGGAGAGGTGTTCCTCTACATGAGCGCAAAATTCCCCCATCAGCGAGTGGTGACCTTCCTGACGACCCATCTCAACATGGTGCTGACGTACTTGGCTCTTGGTGTCGTCCACAACGGCCCCTACGCAATCAAGTCCCCTTCGGGCCGGGCTGGCCGCGAGCCCGACATCTTCCTAATCGCCCAAGCCCACCGCGACCGAATTACCGAGAACTACCTCGATGGCAACGCCGATGTGGCCATCGAGGTCGTTTCCGACGACAGCGTCACCCGCGATACGCGCGTCAAGTTGGCCGAGTACGAAGCCGCCGGCATCCCCGAGTACTGGGTCATCGACCCCCGCCCCGGCGTCGAGACGGCTCACTTCTACGTCTTGCGCGGCGCCCATTACGCCGAAGTTGAGCCGGACACGGACGGGATCTACACCTCAGCCGTCTTCCCCGCGGTCCGGCTAAAGGTCGCGTGGCTGTTCGAGGAAGATCCCCCGCTGGCCGAGGCGCTGCGCCTTTGTCTCGGCGATGGCTTCGGGCTGCCAGCGGTTCGGCGTCCGTAAGGCGGGGGCCGGGCTCTCCCTGGAACGAGGCGCCGACCGCCGAAGCGTAGAGGTGGTTGCGCTGTCGTTACCGCTGGACACGGCCCCGGCCGGGCGTAGGGTGACGCCATTCCCGGTGGCGCTACCGTGCCCACCATCGCTGAACGCATCCCGATTATCGATACGGACTCGCACGTTTCCAAACCGCGTCACGCAGGGACCGCCATCCGGTGGAGACGAACGAACTGGAGGCCACACACCACCTCCGGCCGATCCTCCAAGTAAAGTTCGATCGCCTCCGCATGTTTGCGGTCAATACGTCCAGCGTGACGCCCTGGGAGACACAGCCCGGAAGGTCCGGCACAGACCCCACGAACCATCCATCCTCGTCCCGTTCGATCACGACCGTAAACTCTCGCTTCACCCGTTCAGCGTACGGAGCGAGGGCGGGCGCCACAAATCCGCCGCGCCAGGGCCTCAGCTAAACGACGTCTTCTTGCGCGCCAGCACGACGCAGGTCGCCGCGAGGAAGAAGACGGTCATCCCCGCCATCACGATCCAATCGACGGCCAGGCCGCCGCTGAAGGTGTCTTCATACTGTTGCCGCAACGGTGGCCCCAACGGCGAGGCCCCTTCGCCAAAGAGGCGATTCATGTCGACGCTCTTTCCGAGCGCGTCGAAGGCCCAACGGTCGCTCATCGCGTAGCTGATAACTTTCCCCACGGGCGCCATCAGTGGCACGGGCAGGATGGCGCCGGAAAAGAGCACCTGCGGGAAGCACAGCATCGGCAACACGAGTGTCGCCTGCTCCGGCCGGGAGACGGCGGCCGACGAAAGCAGGCCGAGCGCGATCGCGGCCAGGCCATCGAGCAGCAGCGTGATCGTGATTGGGATGTAGACATCCACGAAGCTTCCGGAGGGCAACCGGTCCAGCGCCCGAAGGATACCAACCATCAGGACAACCACGACCACCATGAGCGGCACCAGGACGGCCATCTTCGAGAGCACGTATGGGCCGACGCGCAGGTTGACGAGCCGCTCGCGGTGGAAGATCGAAAACTCCGTGCAAATCTGCAACAGGCCATAGGTGAGCCCGAAGAAGAAGCCGCCGAACGCCACCCAGAACAGGATCATGATGGCCGCCTGCGGGCTTGGGTCCGCCAGCGCGAACGCCCCCGGCCGGAAGAGCACGGCGAACATGCCGATGACCATCGCCGGGGCGCCCGCCAGGATCGCCAGTGTCAGCCGGTTGTTCAACAAGATCTCGAAGTTCCGCTCAGTCAACACGATCGCCTGATGGGCCAGGCCGGTGCGGCGGCGCACCCGCGGCGTGGCTTGCACGCCGGGCGCGGCCGGTTCCTGGTAGTGGTCAGAGCTGCGGAACCGCCCCGCCCACTCCGCCGGCGTCGCCTCGGAGACAAGCTTTTGGTAGATTTCGCCAAGCGTCGTCGTCCCGAAGTAGGCCAAGGCCGCCGCGGGCGTCCCGTTGAAACCGAGATGGCCGCCGCGCGCGAGGAAGACCACGCGGTCACAGCCCGCGATGTCGGCCGGCGTGTGGGTCGTCACAATCACCGTGCTCCCCCGGCCGGTGAGCTGCTTGAGTTGGCGCATCATGTCCTGGCCCGTCGCTGGGTCGAGGCCAGATGTCGGCTCGTCGAGGAAGAACACGCCAGGGTCGGTCAGCAGCTCGGCGCCGATGCTCGTCCGCTTGCGTTGGCCGCCGCTGAGGGAAGAGACCTTTTGGCGCGCGTGCGCGGCGAGGCCGAGCACGGCCATCGCCCGTTCGACGCGCTCCAGCCGCTCATCCGGCCCAAGACCCGCCAGCCTCAGGCGGGCCGCGTAATGGAGCGTCCGCTCGACCGTGAGTTCGCGATGCACGATGTCGTCTTGCGGCACGTAGCCGAAGAGCGTCCGGTAGTTCGTGAGGTTCTGGGCGAGGTCACCGCCGTTATACCGCACCATCCCCGTGGCGACGGGCCGGACTCCGGCGAGGCAGTTCAGGAGAGTTGTCTTGCCGGCCCCGCTCCCGCCGACGATGGCGACCAACTCGCCGGGCTCCAAGACGAAGCTGAGGTCGCTGAGCAGCGTTTGGCGGCGGCCGCGCGCGCCTTCCACTTCTACGCGGAGTCCGCGCACCTCGATCCGGACGGGCGCCGTAAGTTCGGGCGCCTCAAGGGCGGCCATGCTTCGTTGGAGGGCGAGGGTTGACATAGTGCGGCTCCTGGCGGTCCCGATTCGCTCGCCGCCATCCTAGGCCGGGCCGCGATTACGATCATACGCACCGCTCAGCAAGAAGAAGAGACGCATGAAACACCTCCGCATCCTCGCGACCTACGGCCACCCCGACGACGAAGGCCAGACCACTGGCACCCTCGCCCGCTTCATCCAGAACGGCGCCAAGGTCACGCTCCTCTGCGCGACCCGCGGCGAAGTCGGGGCGGAACGCCCACCGCTGTAGTTGCAGTCCACGGCTTCGCGGTGGCACCGTTTCCGGCGGGCCGGCGGCTGGCCACCGTCAAGGCTCATCGCGATCGCGCAAGGCTCCGGCCATAGCACGGGTGTTGCGCTCGATATCCAGGATGACTTGCGTCATCTCCACGCGTTCGAGCATAAGAATGGGTACGCTGCTGCCGAATACGGCAATCGCAAGAAACACCGCGCCTCCCTCGATTCCGCCAATTGTCGCCCAAGCCACGACGCCAGCCACCACACTGACAACAATGAGAGACCAGGCCACCAACTTGTGGATATCTCCGAGGGTTTCGAGGACTGGGTAAGACCCGTTCCCCAGGAGAATCGACGCCGATTCTGAACGGCGGCGGCGAGGGGCCGCCCGCGCAGGTGACGCCGGGCCGCTCGGGAGTCCACCAGACGGCGATCCCGGGCGACTTCGCCGAGGGCCAACCGGGTCGCTTCGAGTCGCTCTGGAGGGACCTGAGGCTGCGGTCCCTCCGGACGGCCAAACGCCAAGCGGCCGCCGTTGGCCAAACGTTGGACGCCGAACTTCTGGTGACTCGATTGCAGACAGTGGTGAATTATGCGCACCCTCTGCTATGTCGTGCGCTCGAACGAATCGAACGGCGACAGTTGGCACCCAGCCCTCCATCCTTTCGGGCGTTCGAATTCGCGTGAAGCTCCCGGCCGAACGGACCAGCACCTCGACCGTTTTTCCGCGGTCGAGCGACGTGATCGGGCGCCCCTTCCGTGATGGGCCTGCACGAACTTGCGTGTCGTTGTACTCGATTATGCCAAGTTCTCCCTGATCCACTTCCACGCTCCTGACTGGGACTAGAGGCAATTGTGCAATTCCACATGGACTATGGGGACATACAGTTACTGGCGCAACGGGGGGGCGTCAATTCCCTGACCCATACGGCGGTACAACTCTGCGGGCGGGCTTCCCTCAGAATCCTCAGCACGCGTCGCTTTCCTTGCGGTGACACTGGGACGCGGGGCAACCAGGCGGCTTGAACTGCGCTGCGTCCCGAAGTGATCCTAGCGGGGCTGGCAGCGAACATCGTGTCACATGCACCAAGGATCAGCGCCAATGAAACACCTCCGCATCCTCGCGACCTATGGCCACCCCGACGACGAAGGCCAGACCACCGGCACCCTCGCCCGCTTCATCCAGAACGGCGCTAAGGTCACGCTCCTCTGCGCGACCCGCGGCGAAGTTGGCGAAATCAGCAAGCCCGAGTTCGGCACGCCCGAAACCCTCGGCTACGTCCGCGAGCTCGAACTGCGCGCCGCTATGGCCCAGATCGGCCTCGCCGATGTCCGCTTCCTCCCCTACCGCGATAGCGGCATGGCGGGCTGGGAGATCAACAACGACCCGCGCTGCCTTCACGCGCAGCCAGCCGAGACGGTCACGGGCGAACTGGTCGCCCTAATCCGGGATGTCCGGCCGCACTTCGTCTTCACCTGGGACCCGAGCGGCGGCTATGGCCACCCCGACCACATCGCCGTGCACAAGCACACGGTCGCCGCCTTCGACGCGGCGGCCGACCCCGAAGCCTACCCGGACGCGGG
>CAMAUF010000029.1 GCA_945861295.1 bacterium
GTGAGGTCGCGCCCGATCTGGCGCGCCTCCTCCGGCGCGCACACCGCGTCGGCGCCGAGATCGAGCGCCGCTTGGCGGCGGGCCGGCTCCGGCTCGACCACGAGAATCGGCCCCGCCCCGAAAAACTTGCCTACGATGAGGTGCACCAACCCCATCGGCCCGCCGCCCACGATCGCGAGCGGCGCCCCAGCCCGGACGCCGATGGACTCGATCGAGTTGAGGACGCAGGCGAGCGGTTCGAGGAAGGCGCGCAGGTGGGCCGGCGTGGCCCGGTCCATCGGCAAGAGGTGGCCCATCGCCACCAGTTCGCGCGGGATCTTGACGTACTCGGCGATCCCGCCGTCGAGGTCGTAGCCGAGCGTGACCCGTGACGGGCAGCGGTTGCGGTAGCCCTCGCGGCAGAACGAACAGACGCCGCAGCACTTGATCGGGCAAAGGGAGACGACATCGCCCACCTTGGCCGCCGCGCCTTGCCCGGTAGCGACGACCTCGCCGGTCATCTCGTGACCGGGGATGACGCCAGCCGCCGCCTTCTTCTCGCCCAAAAAGACGCGGACGTCGCTGTTGCAGAGGCCCGTCGCGTGCAATTTGAGCACGACTTCGCCTGGCCCGGCGTGCGGGTCTGGCGCCTCGACAACGGCGACCTTGAGCGGTTCGTAGAAACGGAGTGCTTTCATGGGCCTATGGGACAGGATGGCGCCGGGCGGCGCAAGGGGACGCGCCACGCACGGTCTCAGTTGTCGCTCGGCCCGAGGCGAAACTCGGGTGGGAGGTCGCCCGCATCCTTGCCGCCGAGTTCGTTGATGATCCGCCGGGTGAGTTCGTCCAGCTGGTCCTTGGTGACGCCCATACGCTCCATCGTGGTCTGGAGCAGGCGCTGGACCTCGGCGATGTCCTCGCGGATGAGGGCGTCGGCCATTTCGAGTTGCGTCTCGATGGCGATGAACCGCTCGCGCCGTTGCGTCTCGTTCTCGGTGACCAGGATTGTCGCCATCAGCCGCGCGAAGAGGTTGACGGTCCGCGCGATGCGGACGCGGTCGTCCGGGTGCGGCGGGAACTCGCCCTGCACGGCGACTTCAAGCCCGGAACGTTTGTCGGTCGCGATGTACTGTTCTGCCATCCCCACCAGCGTACCTGAGCGGCGGACGATGAGGTATGGGCAGCTATGCGTGCCAGAACGTAGTTCGGCCTTCGACGGAAAGCTTGCGGATGGCGCGGCGTTGAAGGTCCAGCTCGATGCCCATGGCCTCCATCGGGAGGGCGCCCAGCAGCGGGTCGACATCGTCGCCCATTTCGAGGACTTCCGATTCGGCCTCGCGGTCTTCGTAGCGGACGAGCGCGCCCTGGAAGAGGCGCCGTTCAACGGGACCAGCCGCGGTGCCCACGGCCACCGTGCGCGCAAGGTGGAGCCCCAGGCGCTCGACCACCCGTCGGGGCAGACAAAGCGTGTTGGCCCCGGTATCGGCCAAGACCCCTCGGAGTTCGACCGACCGCACGTCGCTGGCCTTAATCAGCCCGCGTTTGGCGATTGCCAGGTCAACCAGGTTGACCACTTGAATGTCCACGAACACTTGGCCCACGTCCGCTCCTCGCTTGGCCGCCACTGCGCTTGTCATGCCCTCAGTATACGGCCGCGCAAGGACGTACAGTTCGTCCGCAAGGCTAACCTCACGCCTCAGCCCGGTCGGTGAAGCCGTCAAGGTCGTAGCTCATCATAAGGAGGTCCCGCGTGCGGCCGTTACGGTCCTCGACCCAGTCGGCGAGGAGGGCCTCCGGCTGGAAGCCGAGATGCTCGAACATCGCGCGGGCGCCCGTCTGGTCCGGCGTCATCTGCGCGGTGAGCTTGCGCAGGCCGAGGTCGCGGGAGGTTTCGAAGATAGCGCGCGTCAGCAGGCCGCCGAGGCCCGTCCCGCGGGTGCTCGGCCCGACATTGACGCGGATCTCGCCGACTCGTCGCGTCCAGCTCGCCGGGTTGCGATGGACGAGCGCGTAGCCGAGGACGCCGCCGGCGCCTGTCGCCACTACCGAGACGGTGTTGCCGCTCTTGAGGTTGCGTACCCATTCGTCGATGCCCGCCTCGCTCGTGATGTCCGTGCGAAGAAAGAGCAGGTCATCGGGCGAAAGGCCGCGGGCGAACTCCTGGATCGCTGCCGCGTCGTCGCCGGTCATCAGCCGCAGGTTCACGGCGCCTCCGTTGCGCAATGTCAACGAGCGAGGGTAGCGGTCAACGGGGTTGGTTGCGGCCATGGGGGCATCTCCGGCGGTCAAAGGTCCGCCCAGGGTACCGCAGCACGCGTTCTGACGCGCAGCTACGGGACGAGCTTGAGGGCCTCGGCGAAGAGCGGTTCGCCCGGCGCCGCCGTGGCCGCGTCTTCCAGGTCGAACTGCGCGTCCGCCATATCGCCGGAGAGCGGGAAGGACGCCCAGCCGCGCCGAAGGGCCGCCGTCGCCGAGGGTGACGGCCGGGCGACATGCGCGGCAGCGCCAGTGGGGCGACAATGACGGCGCCAAACCCGCGCCGGGCAGGCGCGAATTCCCGGAGACGCTTTATGGCCAGCCCCGCACTCGCCCGTCCGCGTACGCTCGACCTCCTCGAAGCCGGCCAAAGCATCTGGCTCGACACCATCTCACGGGCCATGCTCACCTCCGGCCAGTTGGCCGCGATGGTCCGCGATGGCTGGATCACCGGCGTCACCAGCAACCCAAGCATCTTCGAGAAGGCGATCTCCGGCTCGGACGACTACGCTTCGGCCCTGGCGGATGCCGCCCTCAGGACGCGTGACCCATATGAGGCCTTCGTTGCCATCGCCGGCGACGACATTCGAGACGCCTGCGAGGTCCTTCGGCCTATCTATGACCGTGCCGACGGCGCGGACGGCTTTGTGTCGCTCGAAGTGCCGCCGGCTATCGCCTTCGACACGGCCGCGACGGTGGCGGAAGGCGAGCGGCTATTCGCAGCGATCGGGCGGCCCAACCTGATGATCAAAGTGCCGGGCACGCCGGAGGGGTTCGAGGCCGTCGAGCAGCTCATCGCCCGCGGCGTGAACGTCAACATCACGCTCCTCTTCGGGCTCGGTCAGTATGAGGCGACGGCGGGGGCGTACTTGCGCGGCCTCGAACGCCGGCTCGCGCTCGGGCTGCCGGTCGACCGGGTCGCCAGCGTCGCCTCGTTCTTCGTCAGCCGGCTCGATACGGCCGTCGATCCGCTGCTGCCCGAGGGTTCGCCCTTGCGGGGCCGAGCGGCGGTCGCCAACGCACGGGCGGCGTACCAACGCTTCGAAGCGATCTTTTCGGGGCCGCGCTGGCGCCCGCTCAGCGCGGCGGGGGCACGCGTCCAGCGCCCGCTCTGGGCTTCGACGGGCACCAAGAACCCGGCCTACAGCGACGTGCTCTATGTCGACGAGCTGGTTGCGCCGCACACGGTCAACACGCTGCCCGTGGGTACGCTCCGCGCCGTGCTCGACCACGGCGCGACGGCGCCCACGATCGCGGCCGGCCTAGCGGGCAGCCTGCGCGACCTCGAAGGGCTCCGCGCGGCCGGGATCGACCTCGACGCCGTCACGGCTCGGCTGCTGACGGACGGTCTGGCCGCCTTCGCCACGGATTTCGCGAAGCTGCTGGCGCGGATTGCCGCTGCCATCGGCGCGTAAGGGCGGGTCTTCGCGAGTTTCGCCGGATCGTGGAGAATGCAGGTACGCCAGGGTATATGGCTGGACAACCGGGTCAGGGCGGGAGAATGCATGATGGGCAAGGCGCAGACGACAAGCACTCCTCCTGGGACACCGCGCGGGCCGCGATTCCGTGGCCTCGCCGCTGCCGCGCTCGTGCTGCTCTCCGTCGTGATGGGCCTTGCCGAGGGCTACCGCGTGTCGGCGTTCGCCGGCCCCTTACCCGGCGCGTCCCAGCGCGCGAGGCCAGCCCGTACCTCGGCGAGGACGGCGCCGAGCACGCGCGCATCGAGCAACACCTCGCCGAACCAGGCCAACCGGTCGGTTATATAAAGGGTAGCGGTGGGTGTGTCCGTGATGTCGTCGTTTTGGGCGGCTTCGTCAATCAGGGCTGCGGTGAACTGGCTGAGGTTGGCGCCGACCGCCTCGCGCGCTTCCGCCAGCGTGCCGATAGGCTCGCTCAAGCCGAGCATCCGCGTCAGTTGGACGAAGCGTATGTCACGTTCGACGGCCATGGGCCGCCCTACGGCCGCGCCACAGGGGCTGGGTCACGCGGGAGCGGTGGCTTCACCTTGGCGTAGCACTGGCTGCAATAGACAGGCCGTTCCCCGCGCGGCACAAACGGGACCTCGGTCATCTGGTTGCATTCCGCGCAGGCGGCCGGGTGCATCTGGCGCGGAGTCTTGCCGCCGAAGCTGGCGAAGTTGCCGTAGCGGATGAAGCCGTCGGATTCCTGGAGCGAACTCTGAGACTGGCGGCGGGACGTCCGGCAGCTTGGGCAACGCGTGGGCTCGTTCATGAGCCCCTTGTTCGCATAGAACTCCTGCTCTCCGGCGGTGAAGACGAAATGGACGCTGCAATCGCGGCAGCTGATCTGCTTATCGGCGAACGCCAATGACAAACTCTCCCTTGGGACTGCGGAGCGCGCATACGCTCCGTCCCTTCCACTATAGCAGACGAGACGACGCCAGCGGGAAGCCGGTCGTCCGTGTTCAAATCGTTGCCCGTGATCGTGTAGCCGACTCGAGCGAACAAGCGCCGGGACTTGCATCACTGGCCCCCTCTCCCGGACGAGGGAGAGGGGGCCAGCCGCATCAGGCCTGCCATTGTTGCCTAAACGAACAGGCGCATCGGGTCACGCGTCGGCAGGGACTCCGTCACGCAGCGCTTCCAGGAGCGCGGCGTAGCTCGGCAGGCCTGTCGCGGCCGCCACCGTTTCGCGCCAAGCGTCATCGAGTGCATCGAGGACTTCCCGCGAAAGCACGCTGCGCGAGCCGACTTGGCCAGCGCGGACTTTGGCGGAATCGCTCCCAGGCGGGAGGCCGCAGACCTTCTCGCTCCGATCCCGCATGAGGAAGTCGTCGAACCGATCCTTGTGCCGCGTCATGAAGTCGAGCGAGGCGTGTTCGAGCGTGAGCGCCTCAAGCTCGGCATCCAGGGTGATGCCGAGAAACGCGGCGATCCTGCGTACCGTGCCGGGGAGGTCGGCTTTCATCTCTTCGTAGGCGAGCAGCAGGACGTCTGGGTTCCCACGCTGCGGCCACCACGAGAGGAGGTGCGACCAGTAGTCCCGGCCCCGGCGGTCCAGATAGCGCTTGTGAGCGAACTCGTCGAGCGATACCGCGCCGGGTTCGAGAAACCAGCCCTCCTGGAACTTGTAAGCCGAAACCAGCGCGTCGCCGGGGTCGCGCACGGGCACGATGTACCGTCCGCCCTTCGGGACCGCGCCCCAGCCGAGGTGGCTCTTGAAGGCGCGCGGGTTGCCGCGTTGCTCCAGGGTGAGGTCGATGCCGAGGTCGCTCGATGTTTCGATCCAGGGCACGATCCTGGAGATGTCGTCGAAGTCCATGTCGGCGCGCGTCCGCAAAGTGTGCACGATTTGCTGCGTCCAGGTCGTGCCGCACTTTCCGTACGGCGAGATCACGACATCGGTCGGCCGGAGTTGGAAGGCCAGCCCCTTGGCGATGCCCTCCGGGGTGATGAGCCCGGACATCCGAGTCGCCGCTTCTTCGAGGGACATGCATCGGGTGGCGGTCATGGGCGCTCCTTCGTTTCAAAAGCCGCACGCCTGCGGGGGCGGTTGGCGCCGGTAGGACGAGTCCGTGCAGGATACCGCAGGCTCCGCGAGCGGCCAGGACGTCAGCGCTCGCGCTGCGTGGAGCTCTCGGCCCGCCCTTCGATCGTCCCACCGCCGATGACGTCTTCGCCATCGTAGAACGCGATCGTTTGGCCGGGCGTCAGGGCGCGCTGGCGCTTCGCGAAGCGCACCGTCCCGCTCTCGCCACCGATGGCTACGAGCGTCGCCTGCGCCGGTTCGGCCTTGTAGCGCGCCTTCGCCTGCATCGCCGTGCCGACCACAGGCGCCGTCCCGGAGACCCAGCGGGCCGACGAAAACGCCGCCATGTCGCTGAAGAGGTCCTCTTCCGGCCCGATCGTGACGATGTTTCTGGTGGCGTCGATGCCGGTGACGTAGCGTGGCTCGCCAACGGCGATGCCGAGGCCCTTGCGCTGGCCGATCGTGTAGGCGGTCACGCCCCGGTGCTCGCCCACGGCCGCCCCCGTCTCATCGCGCAGTTCGCCGGGAGGGGCCGTCACGCGGCTTTCGACGAACGCCCGGTAGTCGTTCCCGGGTACGAAGCAGATCTCGACGCTGTCCGGCTTGTCGGCGACCTCGAGCCCGAGACGGGCCGCTTCCTTCCGGATATCCGCCTTCGAGTACCACCCGACCGGGAGCAGCAGCCGCGCGAGCTGCTCTTGCTGCAGCATCGAAAGGACGTACGACTGGTCCTTCGAGAGGTCCGTCGCCCGCAGCAGGCGATGACGGCCCTGGAGGGCGTCGTCGTGGATGACGCGGGCGTAGTGTCCCGTCGCGACGAAGTCGGCCTCGAAGGTCGGCAGCCGGTCGAGCAGCGCCCGGTATTTGATGTGCTCGTTGCAGCGCACGCACGGGTTCGGCGTCCGCCCGGCGGCGTACTCCGCCACGAAGTTGTCGACGACGGTGGCGCGGAACTCTTCCTCGAAGTTCATCACGTAGTGCCGGATCCCGAGCTGCCCGGCAACGCGCCGCGCGTCATCGGTGTCCTCGACGCTGCAACACTGCTGGTGGCCCGCGAGTTCTTCCGGCCGGGCTTCGGTCCACAGCCGCATGGTGACGCCGATCACTTCGTACCCAGCCTCGACGAGGAGGGCAGCGGCGACAGCGCTATCGACCCCGCCGGACATCCCGACAACCACGCGCTGGCTCGTCATCCTGTGGTAAGCTCCTCTGAGAGAGTTGCGGCGCCGCCGCACGGTTGGGGGTTCGGTCTGGATTCAGAATTGCTTGCTAATCGCGCCGTCGACATCCTTTCGGAGCACCTGGCGCTCGACCTCGCGCTGATCGACGTCGCGAAGGCGTCGTCGTTCACGGATTACTTCGTGATCGCGACCGTCCAGTCGCCACTCCAGTTTAACGCGCTGACCGGGTACCTCGAACAGGCCTTCCAGCCCGAGGGCCATGTCTTGCGGCGCGCCGAAGGCACGCCCGAGAGCGGCTGGGTCTTGTTAGATTTCTTCGACATCATTGTCCACCTTTTCACGGCCGAAAAGCGGGAGTATTACCGGCTCGAGGAACTTTGGGGCAAGCTGGCCCCGGTCGTCCGTTTCCTCGGGTAGCGGCGCGATGGCTAAGGCGCTATTGGCTTGGTCACGGCGTCACATCGAACGCCCAGGCGACGATTTGGCGAGGCGGTTCGGCGGCGTTACTCGGGTTCTGGACGGAGACAGCCGCCGTGTGCCGACCGACTTTCAGCCCCTCCGGAGGCGCGAAGCAGGCCCGTCCACCCGTCGGGCTCTCGCGGTTCGTGACCAGCCAGACCAGTTCCACCGTCACCTCCTTGTCGTCGACTGCCATCCGGAACCAGAGGCCCGTCTGCTCGAGGTCTTTGAAGTCGGCCTGAAAACAGACGCCTCGGGGCTTCGAAGGGTTCGGTGATTGGGTATCGAGTTGCGACAGGATCTGGCCGTTGTTCGGCGTAATCAAGGTCACGTAGCCCCCGAGCGCGGGCGACGGCCCGATTCGCGGCGTCGGCGATGCCGCTCCGGCGGGGGTTGCCGAAGCCGTGCCAGATGCTGGGGTGAGATCGGGAGGCAGCTCGTCGGCGCCGCCCCCGCACGCCGGGAGCGCGACGATGGCCGCGAGGGCTGCAACCGCCAGGGTCAAACGCCGAACAAGCATGGGACTCACCGTATCATCGCGCTTTCCTGACCGCGATGTGACATCGTTCCCTTCCCTTTCCGGTCCTCGGTGGGCCAGGGTATGGACCACTCAGGAAAAAAAGGGGGCAGCCATGGAAGGCGAGCCAATCATCGACTACGTTTCGGGCCAAGACGGGGACGCCGCCGGCGAGGCGTCGCCGGGCGAGTTCGAAGTCTTGAGCAAGAAGCACGCCGCCGTCATCGTGCGGCTCCGGGATGCGCTTGCCGCCGCCGAAGGGTTCCCGCCGGAGGCCGTGACGGGCGATGGCCTCGAGGAGATTGAGGCCAGCCTCGCCGCCGCCCGCGCCACCCGCGCGGCCGTCGAGGGGCAGCGGCGCGACGAGGACGCGGCCCGTGTCCCCGCCGGCGCGCCCGGCCGTGTTGGCGCCGCCCCGCGGTCGGCTCAAGACAAGATTCGTGTCGGCCTCGCCCGCGCGCGCTGAACGCCATGGTCTCGTGGGCCGGGCCGGGATGTGGGTTACGCGGTCCGCGAGTCCCATTGACGCCAAGCCGGCGCCGCGAGCCTCGCATCTGCGAGGGCGACGCTGACTGTGCGTCAGGTAATGTGCCCGAGCAGCTTCGTCCGTTACGGCTCGGGAAGCGGAAGGCGGAGGAGTGCTTGTTCCCAATCGCCATCCGACCTGGTTTGCGGCAGGAAGACGAGTTGCGTAATCGCAGCGCCGATGGGCATGGACTGAGGGACGATGATTAGCCCGGCGCTGGGACGGCCTCGCCCCCGCGGTCACCCCTTCACGCAGACGACCTGCCGCAGGGTGTGGACGACCTCGACCAGTTCGGTCTGCGCCGCCATGACGGCGTCGATCGACTTGTACGCCATCGGCGTCTCGTCGATGACCTCGCGGTCCTTGCGGCACTCAACGCCCTCGGTAGCCGCGATGTGGTCTTGAAGCGTGAAGCGGCGCTTCGCCTCCGTCCGGGACATGGCGCGGCCAGCGCCGTGCGAGCAGGACATGAACGACTCTGGGTTGCCCTTCCCGCGCACGATGAACGAGCGAGCGCCCATCGAACCAGGGATGATCCCGTACTCGCCGTTTCGCGCCGATACCGCGCCCTTCCGCGTGACCCAGACGTCCGCGCCGTAGTGCCGCTCGCGTTCGACGTAGTTGTGGTGGCAATTCACCGCGAATTCGTCAGCGTCGAAACGGCGCTTGATCTCCGCCCGAAAAGCGGAGAGGACGGATCGCATCATCAGTTCCCGGTTGACCCGGGCGAAGTGCTGCGCCCAGCCGACAGCCTCCACGTAGTCGTCGAAATGCTCGGCGCCTTCGGTGAAGTAAGCGAGATCCTGATCGGGAAGCGTCCCGATGGCGGCGGCCATGTCCCGCTTGGCGAGTTCGATAAAGTAGGTCCCGACGCGGTTGCCAACCCCGCGGGAGCCGGAGTGAAGCATCGCCCAGACCCGATCCTCTTCGTCGAGGCAGACTTCGATGAAGTGATTGCCGGTCCCGAGCGTGCCGAGGTGGTTCGCGGTATTCCCCTTGGCCAGTTTCGGGTGGCGGGCGATGATCGCCTGCCAGCCGGGGTTGAGCTCGTCGCGCCAGAGTTCGCCAGTGGCGTCCGGCAGGTTGTGCCAGGCGCCGCGGTCGTTGGCGCCGCCGCCAGCAGTACGCCCGTGCGGGATGGCCGTTTCGATAGCCGTGCGGAGGTTCTTCAGCGAGTCCGGCAGGTCCTCGGCGCGCAGGCCAGTCCGGACGGCCATCATCCCGCAGCCAATGTCGACGCCCACAGCCGCCGGGATAATCGCCTTCTCCGTCGGGATGACCGAGCCGACCGTCGCGCCCATCCCCCAGTGCACATCCGGCATCACCGCGAGCCAGCGGTAGATGAACGGGAGAGAGGCGACGTTGCGGAGCTGCCGCGCGGCCGACTCTTCGACCTCGACGCCGTTCGTCCAGGCCTTGATCGGCACGCCAGGCCCTTCGATGAGCGTGTAGGTTTGCGATTCCATGTTAGTTCTCCATTGTCTCGGACCGGCGCTGGTGAGCGACGGCAAAGAAAGAGGGGCTGGTGATTGCCACCAGCCCCTTCGGTTCCGTAGATCTCCCGGCGTCCCGGGGTCTCCTCAAGGGTGTGGCGAACGGCCGTCTCGCGAATCGCGCCGGTAGGATTTGGCTTGCTGGAAAACGGTCGTCTGCATGGTTGGTTGGTCCAACGAGATTGTGCGTGGCTGGAGCCGGGTCCCGCGCCACCCGCGGTTGTAGAAGAAACGTGACACGGGCCGCAGGGTTAACAGAGCGCGTGTGAGAGCTGCTGGCCCGTACCCCATTCCTCCCGCCTCCGCTACGATCTTCAGCAATGGCAGACCTTTCTATCTACCTCTTTTGGTCTGGATTGATCGCCGCCGGGCTTTCGATCGCTGCCTACTGGGCCTTCGCGTTTGCGCCGTCACTGGGTGTCCGCGGGATGCGTGCGGCCACCTCGGCCGGGACGGTGACGGTCACGACGACGGCGTCGCTCCCGAGCGCCGGCCTCGGCCGGCTGGCCAGCACATTCGGCGGCCTGACGGCGCTGATCCTGGCCGGGGCCGTCGCGGCCCGCTGGGGCGCGGTCCACCATGCTCCGTACGCGAACCTCTACGAATTCACGGTCGCCTTTGGGATGGCGATCGCCGTGAGCTACACGGTCTTCGAAGCTATCACCGGCCAGCGGCGGATCGGCGTCGTCGCCTGGCCGATTGTGCTCGGCATGCTCCTGATCGCGACCCAGTTCCCCTCGGAGATCATCCCGCTGATCCCGGCCCTTCAGAATGGCCCGCTGCTCGCCATCCACGTCGCCGCGATGATGCTCAGCTACGCCGTCCTCACGGTCGCCTTCAGCTGCGCCGTTATCTATCTGGCCCAAGGCGGCGAAGGCAAGCGCCGGTTCGCCGCGCTCCCTCGAGCCGATACGGCCGGCGACCTCGCCCACCGTGCCGTGATGGTCGGCTTCCCGATGCTGGGCCTCGGGATCGCGCTCGGCGCCTGGTGGGCGAACAGCGCCTGGGGCCGCTATTGGGGCTGGGACCCGAAGGAGACGAGCGCACTCGTGACGTGGCTGAGCATTGCAGCCTACTTTCACGCGCGAGCGGGGACAGGGTCGGTCGCCGGCGCGCCCGGCATCCGCCGTATCATCCCCGCGCGCATCCGGCGCGGTTGGCGGCCCGACCCGATGTGGTGGCTGGTCGCGATGTGGGGCCTCGTCATGTTCACCTATTTCGCGGTCAACCTCTGGGTCAGCGGCCTCCACAGCTACGCGGGCGTGTGATGGGCACCGAATCGCGTGAGCTGGCAGCGGGCACTGCCCCCCGTTTAACCGAACCGCGACCGGTAGGAAGCGGCTGTCGGGGCTCGTGAGGGACAGGCTCCGGATATCCGTTGACGCGTGAAATCGCGCGGGCTATCGTCCGCGCCATCCCCGTTGTGTGCCGACGAGAGACAGCGCAGAGGAGTTTTCCATGCGTTTCAGAGTCCAATCGAAGTCTATCGGACGGCTGGCGCCATTCCTTGCGTTGCTGGTGTTCGCCGCCTACTTCGGCGCCGGTACCGCCAGCGATGGCGCCAAGGCGGCCGACGGCCCCGGGTCCTGCACCGGCGATAGTGCCTGTGTCGGGAACACGGGCACTATCGGGGCCAACTCCTGCAACGGCATCAACGCTTGCTACGGGAACGCCGGTACCATCGGCGACAACTCCTGCAACGGCAGGGACTCCTGTTACACGAACGCCGGCGCCATCGGCGACAACTCCTGCACCAGCGATAGAGCCTGCTTCAACAACGGCGCTGGTGGGGGTGGAGCGGGAACGGTCGGCAACAGCGCCTGCAACGGCGTCAACGCCTGTTTCGGCAACGGCTTTTTCGGCGCCGGCGAGGTCGGCCCCGGCTCGTGCAACGGTCCCAACTCTTGCAACGGCACTGGGCGTGACGGCAACGGCACGATCGGGGCCAACTCTTGCAACGGCGTCCTCACCTGCTACGGCAACGGCGAC
>CAMAUF010000030.1 GCA_945861295.1 bacterium
CGGCAGCCACACCGCTGCTGCCGCCGAGGAAGGAGAAATCGAGCACGCCGACGACAACCTCACGGCCGAAGAGTTCGCCGGTGCCGGTAAGGGCCGCCTCCGTGAGTTCCGTCCGGCGCTGCGCTTGGATGACGCGCGCCTTGTACGCCTGCCGGGCGGCGAAGCTGAGGGGGTCGAGCGCCGATACCGAGCGGTCCGTTTCATGGAAGCTGCCGGGGTCGAGGAGGAGGGCGACGCGCTCCTTAGCAGTGAGGTGGAATTGGAACCCGCAGGCGTGGCAGACGCGAAGGCGCTCGAACATGCGCGACCCGGCCAGGTCGGCGCCACAGCTCAAACAGCTTTGGCCTTCCGGTTCTAGGGCGATCTCGTCGCCGCCATCGCTGTGGCGTAGGGCTCGCCAAATGCCGGTTCTCACCATGCTTCAAAGTCTATCAGGGGTGGGATTAACCGCGGCATGGCGCGCGATTCGGCCGTCACGAGAGCCCGCTTTCGGCGTGTTCGCCGGCGAGCACGCGGCGGGACTCGCCATCTTCGCGCGGGCCGACGATGCCCTCGTCTTGGAGCGCGTCGACCAACTTGCAGGCTTTGATAAAGCCGATGCGGAGACGGCGTTGGAAGAGCGAGGGCGACACCCGCGAATGCTGCAAGGCGAGTTCCCGGGCCTGAAAGAGGAGGGGGTCGTCCTCTTCGCTGAGTCCGATATCCTCGTCGCCGCCGTTCTGGTCGACGAGCGCCTGAGCCAGCAAGTCGTCGGCGTTTTCGGGGACGAGTTCGGTGAAGCGTTCATCGGTCCAGAATTCGACCAGCCGTTCGACCTCGGCGTCGGAAAGGTAGACGCCCTGAATGCGGATAGGCTTGGCGGCTTCGACGGGCATGTAGAGCATGTCGCCGCGCCCAAGCAGCTTTTCGGCGCCGCCGGTGTCGAGGATGGTGCGGGAGTCGGTCATGGAAGTCGTGGCGAAGGCGATGCGTGTCGGAAAGTTCGCCTTGATCAACCCCGTGATTACGTCGACGGACGGGCGCTGGGTCGCGACGACGAGATGAATGCCGGTAGCGCGGGCAAGCTGGGCCAGGCGGCAGATCAACTTCTCAACTTCGAACGGCGCCGCCATCATCAGGTCCGCCAGCTCGTCGATGATCACGACCCAGAACGGGAGCTTCTTCAGGATCTTGGGATGCTTGTTGTAGCCCTCAATGTTGCGGACGGCCAGTGCGGCGAACTTCTTGTACCGGGCCTCCATTTCGGAGACGACGGCTTGGAGCGTGCCGACGACCTTGTCCATGTCCACGATCACTTCGCTGAAGGCGAGGTGCGGGATTTTGGCGTACGGCGTCAACTCGACGCGCTTGGGGTCGATCATGACGAAGCGGACCTCGTCGGGCGAGGCGTTCATCATGATCCCGGCGATGATGGCGTTCATGCACACACTTTTGCCCGAACCGGTGGCTCCGGCGATGAGCAGATGGGGCATGCGGGCGAGGTCCGCGACGACGGGCACGCCGGAGACGCCCTTGCCCAGCGCCAGGGCGAGCTTCGACTTGCGCGCCAGTTCGGCGAACTCCTTCGTCTCCATCACGGTCCGCATCGTGACGACTGTCGCGGAGTCGTTCGGCACTTCGATGCCGACGATGGCGCGGCCCGGCACCGGCGCTTCGATGCGAAGACTCGGCGCGGCGAGGGCGAGGGCGAGGTCGTTCTGGAGTGCGGTGATCCGGTTGACGCGCACGCGAGTGCGGGAAACTTCGATGCGTTCGGTGCGGGGGCGTCCGTCCGGGCCGAGGATCGCCTTCCCGGTCGGGTCCTTGATTGGCAGGTCGCGGGAACGGACCTCCCAGCCGGGCTCGACGCCGAACTGGGTGACGGTTGGCCCTTCGTTGACTTCGACGACGGACGCGTCGACGCCGAAGCTGGTCAGCGTATCGACGATCAGATCGGCTCGGGCTTTGTTATCGTGCTTGCGCGTGATCGACGGCATCGGGACGTTGAGGAGGTCGATCCCGGGGTACTGCCAACTGCTGCCGGGAGTTGGCGTGGCTGCGAAGGGGAACGGTTCCGTGACTGGCGAGCTGGTCTGGCTGGCCTCGGGCAGTGAGGCGCCGCCAGAGGCCTGGTTCGGCGATGACGGACCAGCTCGTGGGCGCGGACGTTTGGACGGGGCCTCGACGGCTGGGACGGCGTCGGGCTGGTCACGGAAGGCGAGGCCTCCGGTCGCGGCCCCGATCTCCGCGGTGTCGTCGGCGTCTTTGCCCAACCCACTGGGCACCATGGCCCGGATGGCCCGGGAGAACGAAGCCGCGGCGCGCTGTGGCCAGCGGTGGACCCACGCGTAGACGAACGGCTTGGGCGCGTGGCGGGCGGCGGTGACAGTGTACTTCGGCGCCAGCAGGTAGCTGCTGAGGAGGCCGAGGCTGAGCCAGGCTGCCTTGCCCATCCAACCCGCGACCAGCGATTGACCGACGTTGCCCCCGAGGGACTCGTCCTCAAAGTGGACCGAGCCAAAGGTCCACTCCTGGGCGTTGAGGCCGAGCGCACCCCAGATGAAGAGGCCAGCCGCCCAGATCCCGACGGTGCGGCGGACGAAGGCGCGTGAGGTGTTGTAGGACTGCTGGGAGATGACGCGCCCAGCCAGCACCGACCAGGCGGCGATGACGACGAGCCCCAAGCCCATTTTGCGCACGAGACCTTCGACGCCATCGACGACGAGCCCGGGGAAATCGATGACGTACAAGAAGACGGCGACCGTGACGAGCGCCCCGCCGCCGATAGCGGCGAGCGCGGCTTTGCGGTTCAAGCGGCCGGGCTCGGCGATGGGCGCGGCGCGCCTTGGCCCGCTCCTCGGGGCCGTTCGGGGTGGCGTGCGTGGGCCTGCCGCCATGTGGCGACTCCCTCCCGTCCTCGTGACGCACCCCGCGGCGCCAAGGACGTGTAACTACACCTCGACGGTGACCGTCAGGACCATGGGCCGACGGCGTGTTTCATCGTACAGGAACTTGCCGATGGCGTCCTTGATGCGGAGGTTAATGTCGCCGAATTCGGCGTAGTGGTCCGCGCCTTCCATCGCTTTGGCGGCGACTTGCTTACTTCGTTCCAGCAGTTCTTCGCGCTCTTCGACATCGACGAAGCCGCGGCTGAGGATCTCGACGGCCTTGGTGAGGTGGCCGGTTTGTTTCTCAACGGTCGCAATCACGACGACGACGCCGTCGGTCGAGAGGTGGGCGCGGTCGCGGAGGATGTGCTGGTCGACATCGCCGATCCCGAGGCCGTCGATGTAGACATAGCTGGCGGAGACGCGCCCGGCGAGGGCGGCGCGTTGGTCGTTGATCTCGAGGACGTCGCCGTCTGTGAGGACGAAGGCGTTGCCTTCTGGGACGCCAACAGATTCCGCGAGCTTGGCGTGGATGACGAGCATCCGGTACTCGCCGTGAATTGGGACGAAGTATTCCGGTTGGAGCAGGCCCTGAAGGATTTTCAGCTCTTCGCGGCTGGCGTGGCCGCGTACGTGGATATTCGAAACGCGGTTGTACATGACGTCGGCGCCGAGCCGGAAGAGGTTATCGACGTTCCGTGAGACGGCCATTTCGTTGCCGGGGATGGGGTTGGCCGAAAGGACAACCGTATCGCCCTTCTGGATGTTGATGTGACGGTGGTCGCCGTTGGCCATCTTGGTCAGGGCGCTCGTCGGCTCGCCCTGGCTGCCGGTCGTGACGATCACGAGCTTGGCTGGCGAGATGTTCCGCATTTCGTCGACGCCGATGATCGTCCCGGGCGGGATCTTGAGGTACCCCAGTTCGCGCGCCATGGCGACGTTGTCGATCATCGAGCGGCCGGTCACGAAGACCTTGCGGTTGCAGAAGACGGCGGCATCGACCACTTGTTGGATGCGGGAGATGAGCGAAGCGAAGGTCGCGATAACGACGCGGCCCTTGGCGTTGACGACGACATTGCGGAGCGCCTCGCCCACGAGCTGCTCGGTCGGCGTGTAGCCTTCGACTTCGGCATAGGTTGAGTCCGCCATGAGCAGGAGGCAGCCTTCGGCGCCGATCTGGCCCAGGCGGATGAGGTCGGTGTGTTGGTCCATGACGGGCGTGTGGTCGAGCTTGAAGTCGCCGGTGTGGACGACAGGCCCAAAAGGCGTGCGAATGATGAGGCCGCAGGCGTCGGGGATGCTGTGGGCGACGGTGAAGAACTCGACGGTGAAGATGCCGGCTTCGATCAACTCGCCGGGCTTGACGACGTGGAGGTCGGCCTTGGCCAGGAGGCGGTGCTCGTTGAGCTTGACGCGGATGAGGCCGTCGGTGAGCCGGGCGCTGTAGATCGGCGGGTTGAATTCGCGAAGGAAGTATGGGAGCGCGCCGACGTGATCTTCATGGCCGTGGGTGAGGAAGACGGCCCGGATGTTGTCGCGGTGCTCCCGCAGATACGTGAAATCGGGGATGACGAGGTCGACGCCCAGCATCTCCTCTTCCGGGAACATGAGGCCGACATCGACAATGATGATGTCGTCGGCGTATTCGAGCAGCATCATGTTGCGGCCGATTTCGCCGAGGCCGCCGAGCGGGATTATGCGTAAGGATGGACTCGCCATCGGTCTCCTGTCAGTTGAACAGCGATATTTGGACCGGCTTGGCCGCTCCCGGCACAGGGGAGGGGGCCGGTGACTCTTGCAACGTGGGCTCCATCTTCGCTGCGGGCGGCGCTACGGGCACATCCCGGCGGGCGACCTCGCGCAGCAGGCGGCCGAGGGCGGCGAAGTCGTCGATCATGGTCGCTTTGAGGCTGCCCTGGTGCAGGGCGGCCGCCGGGTGGTACATCGGCACATACCAGCGGCCGGCGACTTCTCGAGGGTGGCCGTGGATGCGCGAAATGATCTGGTTCGGGAAGAATTTCGCCATCGAGTAGCGCCCAAGCGTGACGACGACGAGCGGGTCGATGAGGTCGATTTGCTCGTCGAGGTAGTCCCGGCAGGCGTCGATTTCGGCGGGAAGCGGGTCCCGGTTCGCGGGCGGCCGGCACTTGAGCACGTTGCAGATGTAGACGTCTGGGCGGGCCAGCCCGGCCGCGGCCAGCAACTCGCTGAGGAATTGGCCAGACGCGCCCACGAACGGGCGCCCTTGCTTATCCTCATTGGCGCCGGGCGCCTCGCCGATGAACATCACATCGGCGTCGAGCGGGCCTTCGCCTGGGACGGCGAGGATGCGGGTTTGGCTGAGCGCACACAGCTGGCAGCTGGTGACGCGGGCGTACAACGATGCGGCCAAAGTCTCGCGGTCCATGCGGCCTCGATTTCGCGGGAAGCATCGCCTGGGCGCGTTGCTGGCGCAAGCATCGCAACGCTGGTGGCGGTTCCGCGCCGTCCGCTTGCTTCGCGGAGCTACCGCTCGCGGCTCAGCGAGCGGATCGCTGGGAGGTGGCCGCGGGTACCGGTCAGGCTAGAGCCGGCTGGCGTCTTGGCTTGCCGAAGATCCAGGCGAAAAAGATCCCGAGGAAGTACAGAGCGAAGAGTGGGCCCATCACGAAGGACATCGTGATCGCGTCCGGCGTAGGCGTGATGATCGCTGAGAGGATCGCGATGAGCACGATCGCGTACCGCCAGAAGCTGAGCAATTGACGCGCCGTGACCACGCCCAAGCGCCCCAGCACGAGCAGGACCATCGGTAATTCGAAGGCGACTCCGACCCAGAAGATCAACCGCGTGACGAAGTCGATGTAGGGCTTGGCGCCGATGGCGTTCTCAAATTGGTCGCTCCCGAAGTCGAGGAGGAAGCCGAGGGAGGCGGGCAAGATGATCCAATAGGCGAAGGCCATGCCGCCGAGGAGGAAGAGCAAGACGCCAGCCATCGTTGGCAGCATGAGCTTGCGTTCCTTCGGCGTCAGCCCGGGGACAACGAACGCGAGCAGTTCGTAGATCACCACGGGGGAGGCGATGATGACGCCGCCATACATGACGATTTTGAAGACGACGCCGATGCGGTCTACGGGAGAGAAGCTGACGACGCGGAAGCTCTCGTCTCGTTCGCGAGCGGGCGCGAGCAGCCAACCGAGGATCGTCTCCCAGAAGATGCCGCAGACCACCAGGCCGATAAGGATGGCGACGGCGCAGATCAGGATCCGGTTGCGGAGTTCGAGCAAGTGCTCGAGCAGGGTCATCTCTTCCGGCGGCTCGACCGGGACAATCTCGGGGCGGCCTGGGGGGCTTGGTTGGATGGCCATCAGAACACCAAGGTCCGCTCAACTGGCTCAGGCGCGACTGGGAGCGCGGGCGGGGCGGAGATGATGACCGGGTCGCCGCTGGGGGCCGAAGCTTGGGTTGGGTCGGCGATGGCGGCGGGCATGGTTTCCAGGTAGCCGCTGACGGGGAGTGGCTGGCCGTCGGTAATGCTGACGACGTTCGAGAGGCTTTGGCCCGCCTCGGCGATCGGGGCTGTCGCTTGGCGGATTTCGGCGTTCCACTTGGACTGCTGGATCCGCAACTCGCCGCGCGCAGTGTCGACTTCGCCCTTGACCGTCTTGTACTGCTCGTCGAGGTATTTGAACTCTTCGCTGAATTCGCCGCGCACGACGCGGGCGTAGGACTGCAGCGTGCGGACGGCGCGGCCAATCTGAAAGGCGACGGCGGGCAGGCGTGCCGGCCCGACGACGACGAGCAACAGGAACGTGATGAGGATGACCTCTTGGTATCCTACCCCCAGGAAATCCATGAGCTGTCCTCCTGGGCCTGCCTGCCTCGACCCGCGGGGGCGGGGAAGGTGGGGGTGAGGGCCTTAGGCCAATTTGGCGCCTAGTCCTCGAGGCCGTGGTCTTTCAGATAGTCTACGGCGTCCTGGACGGTTGCGATCTTTTCGGCGTCTTCATCCGAAATCTCCAGTTCGCCGGCATCGCCGGAGAACTCTTCCTCAAGCGACATAATCAGTTCAACGAGGTCCAGGGAGTCGGCGTTGAGGTCATCAACGAACGACGCGGCAAGGGTTACCTCGTGCTCTTCGACGCCCAACTGTTCCACGACGATAGCGCGGACTCGATCGAAAACGGTAGCCACGGCGGCAAACTCCTGCGTACGAATGGTGCTCTTTATGGGGTGATGGCCGGACCGGGAGCGGAGCGCGCTTCCCGAGCGGCGATGATGCGGGCGCTGATCGTCCGGAGTACGCCGTTGACGAACGCCGGGGAGGTCTCGCCGCCGTAGCGGTGAGCCAACTCGACGGCTTCGTTCACCACCGCGGCGGCAGGCGAGGCTCCATCGGAAAGCAGTTCCCATATTGCAAGGCGCAGAATGTTGCGGTCAACGACGGCGAGGGTATCGACCGGATATTGGGTCGCCGCGTCTTGGATATAGGTATCGAGTTCTTCCATCCGGCGCGTTACGCCCCGCGCCGCTCCCACGCCGTAGCCGGAGGGCCCGGGGTTTCCGAGGTCGGGTTCTTCATCCACCAGCTCCGCGAGGCGCCGCTTGAACACGGCCTCTGGCTCGTGGCCGGAAGCGTCCGCTTCATAGAGCGCCTCGACGACGAGGTAACGCGCCCTGCGCATGACGTTCTCGGTCATGCCATCACCATGCCGCCATCCACTTGGATGCATTGGCCGGTGATGTAGCGAGCGCCGGGGCCGGCGAGGAAGACGACAAGGGGCGCGACCTCATCGGGCTTGGCGACCCGCCCGAGCGGGATCTGTGCCATGACGGCGGTCATCTGGGATTCCGTCAGGCCGGCCGTGATGTCGGTTTCGATGAAGCCGGGCGCGACGGCGTTGACCGTGATTGCCCGCGATGCCACTTCGCGGGCGACGGCGCGGGTGAACCCGATGACGCCCGCTTTGGCGGCGGCGTAGTTTGCCTGCCCAGCGTTGCCCATCACGCCGACAACCGAGGTGATGTTGATGATCCGGCCACCTTTGGCCCGCAGCATCGGTCGCATCGCCGCTCTGGTCACGAGAAAGACGCCGCGGAGGTTGGTGTTGTGCACGGCGTCCCAATCCGCTTCGGACATCCGCATGAGGAGGCCGTCGCGGGTGATGCCAGCGTTATTGACGAGGATATCGAGGCCACCGAGGCGGTCGACCGTGCCCTTGACCAGGGCGGCCGCTTCGCCCGGATCGGCGATGTCGGCTTTGAGTGCAAAGGCCTCGCCGCCAGAGCCAAGGATGGCGGCGACGACGTCGTCAGCGGCCGCCTGGCTGGCGTTGTAGTTGACGGCGACGCGCGCGCCTTCGGCCGCCAGGGCGATCGCGATGGCCCGGCCGATGCCGCGAGAGCCGCCGGTCACGAGCGCCGTTTTTCCGGTCAAAGAGCCCATGCGAATCGCTCCTCCGCCGCTCAAAACGGCTGATTGACCGACTGGGCGTCGTTGACGTTGATGCAGGTGGACTTTCGCAGCATCCGTTTGATGATCGCGGAGAGGACGCGGCCCGGCCCGAACTCGATAAAGGTTTCGACGCCCTGCGCGCCCATGAAGTCGACGGTGCCGCTCCAGCGGACGGGTTTGGCAATCTGGTCGATGAGTTCGTTGCGGATGGAGAGGGGATCTTGGATCGGCGTGGCGGTCGAATTAGCGACTACGGGCACGGACGCTTCTTCGATGGCGGCGACGGCGATGTGATGGACCATGGCTTCGGCGGCCGACTTCATCAGCGAGCTGTGGAAGGCGCCGCTGACGTTGAGCGGGATGACTTTGGCCGCCCCACGGGCCTTGGCGTAATCCAGGGCGCGGATCACCGCTTCCCGGCGGCCGCCGATGACTATCTGGCCTGGCGCGTTGACGTTGCAGACCTCCGCGCCGGCCTCCCGGCAGACGTCTTCGCAATCGGTTAGGTCCAGGCCGAGGATGGCGGCCATTGTGCCAGGGTTGGATTCGCCGGCACGCTGCATCAGTTCGCCGCGGGCGCGGAGCAGGCGGACGGCGCCTTCGAACGAAAGCACGCCAGCGGCGACGAGCGCCGAATACTCGCCCAACGAATGGCCGGCGACAAACGCCGGGCGGCTCAGCAAGCCGGGAGCGAGTTCTGTCGCGACTTTGAGCAGCGCCAAGCTCGTAATGGCGATGGCGGGCTGAGTATTCCGCGTTTGTTGGAGCTCGTCTTCGGGCCCTTCAAAGCAGATGCGGCTGAGCCCGAAACCGAGGATGTCGTCGGCGCGGTCATACAGTTCCCGTGCCGCGGGGAAGCTTTCGTACAGGTCTTTGCCCATGCCGACGGATTGCGCGCCTTGGCCGGGGAAGACAAAGGCGCGGTCGCGGGCAACTGCGCCGGTGAACGTGAGAAACGGTTCTGCCGACGGGGCGGACGTGGTTAGCTCTCGAGTTCGGGGTTCGGGATCTGGATAACTTCCCGGCCGCGATACGTCCCGCACACCGGACAGGCGCGATGGGCCATCCGCGGGCTCTTGCATCGCGGGCAATCCACGACGTGCGGGAGGGCGATCTTGAGATGGCTGCGCCGTTTGCCTTGGCGCGACTTGGGGTACTTCCGCTTGGGGAGCGGGGGCATGTGTGATCTCCTTCAGGTCGTTACCCATTCGCTCTCTGCTTCAGCGCGGCGAGCACAGCCCAACGCGAGTCCATCGGGGTTCTATCGCATGCGCAGACGTTGAGGCTCAGATCCTCCCCGCATTGCGGGCAGAAGCCGGGGCAATCCGGGCGGCACAACGGCTGCATCGCCGCGGCCATCTCCGTATATTGCCGGACTGCCTCCGTAATGTCGATCGTATGGTTCAACTCGATGACGAACGCCTCGGGGTCATCGGCTGGCGCGAGCCGCGCCCCGGTAGCCACGTCCACCTGCTGGACAAAGACCTCCTCAAAATCAAGGTGTTCTGGATAGGCGAGAGGCGTCAGGCAGCGGCTGCACTTGTCCTCCAGCCAGACATCGGCTTCGACGCGCGCCAGGACACCCCCGGGGACGCGGATCAACGCGACCGAGCCCCGCAAGACTGGCGGCTCGGGTTCGAGCGCGAAGCGGCGGGACGCTCCGATCTCTTCCCGCAGGAGCAAGGCCACGTGAAACTGCATCGCTGTCGAATCTACACGCCTGCCGGTGGAAAGAGAACGAGGCCAGGACTGGCGTGGCCTTCGCGCTGTGGTTAGGCTGGCGTAAGTATCCTCTGAACCGGCGGCGCCCATGGGATCGGTCCTCGAGTTAGTCAACCTCCAGACAATCGACGATGAACTGGCATCGGCTCGCGCGCAGGCGGCCGATGTAGACCGTCGGCTCGAAGGTGACCCGGAGTTGGTTGCTGCTTTGGACGACTTGGGGCAACGTGACGCGGCCCTCAGCTCCCAGCGCAAGGATCAGCATCGCCTCGAACTCGATGTCCAGGCGGCAGACGCCAAGATCGGCGCCGAAGAGAAGCGGCTCTACGGCGACACGATCAAGAACCCGAAGGAGTTGCGCAGCCTGCAAGCGGAGATCGACCACTTGAAGGCCAATCGCGGAAAGATCGAGGATGTCCTGCTCCCGTTGCTGGACGCGATCGAGGCGGGGACGGTAGGTCGGCAGGAGCAGGGCAAGGTCGTCGCTCAGGGGGAGGCTCGCTGGCTGGCGCAGGCGCAGGTCCTTCGCGGAGAGGCGGAGCGTTTGGCTGGGCTCGTCGCTTCGCTCGAAGGCCAGCGGGCGGCCCACATTCCGTCCATCCCGGCCCCCGATCTGCGGCTCTACGAATCGCTGCGGACGCGCAAGGGCGGGGCGGCGATCGCGAAGATCTTGGCGAGCAATTGCGCTCGTTGCCGCGTGACGCTCCCAGACGCCGTCCGGCGGCGAGCGCTTTCGAGCTCCGCCGTCGTCCAGTGCCCGAACTGCGAACGCATCCTCACCCAGGGGTAGACGATGAAGGCGATTGGCTACTTCGTGGAAGGCGCCCGCCGGGCCGGGCAGAAGCGCCCAATCGGCGACCAAAATCGCGCGTTTCTGGATTTCTGCGCTAACCAGGGCTTCGAGGTCACCGGGACTTTTCTGGACACCGAAGGCCAGGAAGATGGCGAGACGGGCTTCCGGCAGATGCTCGCCTTCCTTCGCCGGCCGGACCGCGGCTTCGCCGTCGTGGTCGTCGATTGCCTCGGCGTGCTCGGGACGGACCTCGGCCGGGCGGCGATGAAGCTGCTCAGCATCGAGGCGACGGGCGTGGCGGTCATCTCGGCCCAATCGGGAAACGACGCCGCTAAGGACCTCGTCGCGGGTTGGGCGTCATCAAACGGCAACGACACACCCGTCTCCGAACGGGTGCGTAACGCCATGCGTCGCAAGGCGGTGCGGGGCGAAGTGCTCGGCCGGCCACCGTTTGGGTACCAAGTCGGCCCACGACGGCGCTTCGAACTCGTGCCGGAAGAGGCCGTCGTGGTGCGATACATCTATCGCCTCTACCTCCAGGAGCAGATGGGCATCCGCAAGATCGCGGGTCAGTTGAACGAAGAGGGCATCCAGACGCGGCGTGGCGGCGCCTGGAGCATGATCAGCATCCGCGACATCCTCCGGAACCGGGTTTACCTGGGCACATACACACGGTTCGGCGTCAAGGTCCCGGCGAGCCACTCGCCGCTCG
The DNA here is from genome assembly GCA_945861295.1 of bacterium. Taxonomy (GTDB): domain Bacteria; phylum Chloroflexota; class Dehalococcoidia; order Tepidiformales; family Tepidiformaceae; genus CAMAUF01. Next base: position 11,526 of record CAMAUF010000030.1, read on the forward strand.
TGACGGCGGACGACTTCCGCCGCGTCCAAGAGCGGTTGCAGGCGCACCATCCGTACGCCGCCAAGCGCACGATCACGCCGTTTCTGCTCAGCGGGCTGGTGTACTGCGCGCGTTGCGGCAACAAGCTGATCGGTGTCAGCCGCCGGCAGAAGTGGACAACGAAAGCCGGAGAAGCGCGCGAAGCGGCGTACCGCTACTACCAGTGCGAGAGCAAGACGAACCAGAGCTCATGCGGTTACAACACGCAGCGAGCCGCCGAGCTCGAGGCGACAGTGCGCGCGCAATTGGCGGATGCCGCCCCCCAAGTGCGGCGGGTGCACCGCGCCGGCAACGTCGATTCG